>JABFSC010000602.1 GCA_013140885.1 Deltaproteobacteria bacterium
GGTGCGAGCGGCGCTTCACCACATACGAGCGGGTCGAGGAGATCATGCCGCTGGTGGTGAAAAAAGATGGGCGGCGTGAAGCGTACGACCGCATGAAGGTCGTCGCTGGACTGACGAAAGCCTGTCAAAAACGGCCCGTGAGTATCACCACCATTGAGGAAGTCGCGGACCGCATTGAACAGTTCCTGCAAACCCGTGGCGAAAAAGAGATCTCCGGCGCGGTGATCGGCGAAGAAGTCATGCGGCAACTCTATGACCTCGATAAAGTCGCCTATGTCCGCTTCGCGTCGGTGTACCGCTCTTTTCAGGACCTGGATGCCTTCATGCACGAGTTGAAAGAACTAGTGGACGGCCGGGGCAATCGCAAACCACAACCGACCCGTCGCCGCTCCGACTCCCCCACCCGCGCGCGGTCACGCGCACACGACTGAGGCATCCATGACACCCGACCGTGATGAAACGTTCTTGGCGCGCGCGCTTGGGCTGGCCGCCAAAGGGGCTGGCCGCACGAGTCCGAACCCCGCGGTGGGCGCGGTGATCGTGCGCAATGGGCGCGTGCTCGGCGAAGGGTTTCATCGCCGCGCTGGGTTACCTCATGCCGAAATCGAGGCGCTCCGCAAGGTGAGCGGTACCGCGCGCGGAGCGACGATGTATGTCACCCTGGAACCCTGCTCACACCACGGACGCACGCCCCCATGCGCGGATGCGCTGGTGGAAGCCGGGATCACGCGGGTTGTGGTGGGAATGGTTGATCCCAATCCGTTGGTCCGAGGCCGTGGCATTCGTCGCCTGCGCCGGGCGGGGATCGAAGTGAAGGCGGGAGTGTTGAAAGAGGCGTGTCTGCGGCTGAACGAGGATTTTATCCATTGGGTGACAACCAAGACACCCTTTGTGACAGTGAAACTCGCCGCCTCGCTTGATGGGCGCATCGCCACGGCGAGCGGCGATTCACAATGGATCAGCGGCGAGCAGTCGCGGCGTGTGGTCCACGAGTTACGGAACCGCGTCGATGCCGTGCTGGTCGGCGCGGAAACGGTGCGCGCGGATAATCCACAATTGACATGCCGCATGCGTGGTGGCCGCGATCCCGTGCGGGTGATTGTCGATGGACGATTGACGATTGACCCGCACGCGCGCGTATGCACGCAGCCGTCGAAAGCGGCCACGTTGCTGTTCACCAGTGAAGCCCAAGCGCAAAGCCCCAAAGCGGCGGTGTTCACGCGACACGGCGTGGAAGTCATCGGCCTCGCCACGGATACGGACCACCGGATCGCCTTGCGCGCGCTCTTGAAAGAATTAGGCCAACGTGGAATCAAGTCGGTGCTGATTGAAGGGGGCGGGCAGATAGTCGCGAGCGCCCTCCGGGAAGAGGTCGTGAATAAAGTTCTCTTTTTTTACGCGCCGCTCTTGCTTGGCGGAGACGGGCGGGCGATGATTGGCCCCCTGCATGTTGAGCGCGTGGCGCTCGGGTATACGCTCCATACCCTCACGGTTGAACGGAGCGGCAATGATGTGATGGTGTCCGCCTATGTCGGCGCACCAGGGAGGAACCATGTCGATCGCAACCTCACCTATTGACGAAATCTTGGCGGACCTTCGGCTCGGCAAGATGGTGATCTTGGTCGATGAAGAGAGTGACCAAGGAGAAGCGGACCTCTGTCAGATCGCGGAACTCACGACGCCGGATTCAATCAACTTCGTGGCGACCCATGCGCGCGGGCTGGTCTGTTTGGCTCTCACCGAAGAGAAAATTCGCGAGTTGGGCGTGCCACTGCTCGGCAATGGGCGGCCCTCGGCCAATAAGCGCGTGTTCGGCGCGTCGATTGAAGCGCGGCGTGGGGTGACCACCGGCATTTCCGCTTATGATCGCGCGCTGACCATTCGTAGCGCGGTCAAGGAAGGAGCTGGCCCGGAAGACCTGTCGTTACCCGGTCATATTCATCCGATGGTCGCGCATCGCGGCGGGGTGCTCGCGCGTTCGGGACTCGCGGAAGGAGCGGTGGACCTGGCTCGTCTCGCTGGGCTTAAACCCGCGGCGGTGTTGTGCACGATCCTTCGCGAGGATGGCGGGCTGGCGCGGGGCGAGGATGTCGAGCAGTTCGCGCGTCAGCATGATCTCAAAATCGCTAGCTTGGCGCGGTTGATGACCCATCGTTTGCGGACCGAATCACTGGTGCATCGGGTTTCCGAGGGCGACATCACCAGCCCGTATGGTGGGAAGTTTCACGCCATCGTCTACCGCACGGATGTCGATAAGCATGAGCACCTGGCGCTGGTGAAAGGCAAACTGAGCACGCGGGATGTGGTGACGGTGCGGGTGCATTCGCAGTGCCTGACTGGCGATGTGTTTGGCTCGGAACGGTGCGACTGTGGCGAGCAGTTGAATAAGGCCATGCAATTGATCGCCGACGAGGGGCAAGGGGTCATCATCTACATGCACCAGGAAGGGCGCGGGATTGGCCTCGCCAATAAAATTCGCGCCTATGCGTTGCAGGATCAAGGATTGGACACGGTCGAGGCGAATCTGAAACTGGGATTCAAGGAAGATTTACGAGACTACGGCATCGCCGCGCAAATTCTTCGTGACCTGCGGGTGTCACGAGTGCGGTTGCTGACCAATAATCCGCAGAAAATTACCGGGCTGGAAGGGTACGGGATCAAAGTCGCCGAGCGCCAACCGATTGAAACCCAGCCGCACGCGGGGAACATTCATTATTTGCAAGCGAAGAAAGAGAAGCTGGGCCATTTGTTCACCGACCTCAAGCCGATGTTGTAAGGATGCGATGTTATGGCACGAATCATTCGCGGGAAGATGGACGCCACTGGGATGCGGTTTGGTTTGGTGGTCTCGCAGTTTAACAGTCTGGTGACTGAACGTTTGCAGGCGGGCGCGATTGACGCGCTATGTCGCCACGGGGTGCAGGACAGCGACATTGACGTTGTCCTGGTGCCCGGCGCGTTCGACATTCCGCTGTTCGCCAAGAAGATGGCGACAAGTGGTCGCTATCACGCGCTGATTTGTCTCGGCGCGGTCATCAAGGGAGAGACGCCACACTTCGATTTCATCGCCTCGGCGATGACGCAAGGAGTCAAGGAGATCATGTTGTCGCATGGCCTGCCGGTGACGTTCGGCGTGTTGACGACGGAAACGGTCGATCAAGCGTTGGACCGCGCGGGCGCGAAACTCGGCAACAAAGGCGCGGAAGTGGCGATCGCGGCGATTGAGATGGTCAACGCGCTGAAAGAGCTGGAGGCCCTGCGGTAAGAAGACCGGAGACCGGAGACCGAAGACCGGGGAAGGAAGCGAAGGCTTTAAACCTTGGACTTTGGACCTTAGACCCCGAACCCTGAATTATGTCACGCCGCCAATCACGCGAATCCGCCTTACAGGTGTTGTATCAGATCGACATGTCCGGGACTGACCCACGTCAGGCCCTGGGCCTCTTTTGGCAATGTTTCGAGCCGCCAGAGGACATACGCGAGTTCACCACGGAGCTTGTCGAAGGCACGTATAAAGAGCGGACCCGCCTCGACGAGATGATCTCCGCCGCAGCCTCGCATTGGCGCATCGGACGATTGCCAAAAGTCGAACTCAACCTCCTTCGTATGGGCGTGTATGAATTGCTGTCGTACCCCCAGATTAGCGCGAATGTAACGATCAACGAGGCTATCGAGATCGCCCGACTCTATTGTGGCGATGAGGCTCCGATGTTTATCAATGGTGTCCTCGACCAAGTGGCGGCGACGGTTGGCAAAAAGGCGCAGGCAGATGAGTCAAAACAATAATCCCCAGATTGATGAGCACGAGCAGAAGTCCGGGCGTGAGCGCGTCCGCTATCGCCCCCAAGACATCGAACCCAAATGGCAACGATACTGGCTGGAGAACAAAACCTTCAAGGTGGAAGTCGATCACGGCAAACCCAAATACTACATCCTCGACATGTTTCCGTACCCCAGCGCCGCTGGGCTCCATGTCGGCCATCCCGAAGGCTACACCGCGACCGATATTCTCGCCCGCTATAAGCGGATGCGTGGGTTCAATGTCCTGCACCCAATGGGCTGGGACGCTTTTGGCCTGCCCGCCGAACAGTACGCGATTGAAACCGGCACCCACCCACGCGAGACCACCGCGCGCAACATCAATACCTTTCGTCGGCAGATTCAGTCGCTTGGTTTTTCGTATGACTGGGACCGCGAAGTCTCCACGTGTGACCCCGACTATTACCGCTGGACGCAGTGGATATTTCTCAAACTCTACGAACGCGGCCTCGCCTACATGGCGGATGTGCCGGTCAACTGGTGCCCGGCATTAGGGACGGTGCTGGCGAACGAGGAAGTGATCGACGGTAAAAGCGAGCGCGGCGGCCATGACGTGATCCGCAAACCGATGCGGCAGTGGATGTTGCGCATCACGACCTACGCGGATCGGTTGCTGGCGGGCCTTGAGCAGCTCGATTGGCCGGAGAGCGTCAAGGATATGCAGCGCCACTGGATTGGACGCAGCGAAGGGGCCCGTGTCCGTTTTTCCCTGTGTCATGCCGATGGCACGCTGCTGCCCGGTGAAGATTCCTTCTTTGATGTGTTCACCACGCGACCCGATACGTTGTTCGGCGCGACCTATTGCGTGCTTGCGCCCGAACACCCGCTGGTGGACCGGGTGACGACCAGCGCGCAACGGGACGTGGTCGAAGCCTATCGCCAAGAAGCCGCGCGCAAGTCCGATCTTGCGCGCACTGATCTCGTGAAAGAGAAGACCGGCGTGAATACCGGTGGCTACGTTGTGAACCCAGTGACCGGCACGGCGATTCCGATTTGGGTTGCTGACTACGTGCTCATCACCTATGGCACCGGCGCGATCATGGCGGTGCCAGGTGGCGATCAACGCGACTGGGAATTCGCCAAGCGGTTCGACTTGCCGATTATCGACGTTGTGCAAGGCGGGGACATCAGCAAGGAAGCCTACGTGGGCGATGGGCCGCATATCAACTCCGGGTTTCTCGACGGGCTGGATGTCGCCGCCGCGAAGAAACGCATGAATGCGTGGCTCGTCGAGCATGGCTGCGGCGAAGGCACGGTGACCTACAAACTGCGCGATTGGCTGTTCAGTCGTCAGCGCTATTGGGGCGAACCATTTCCGGTCATTCATGTCGATGGCAAACCGCAGCCGCTGGGTCCGAATGACTTACCAGTGCTATTGCCAGAAGTGGAAAGTTTCTTGCCAACCGGAACCGGAGAGCCGCCACTCGCGGCGGTGACGCACTGGGTGGCAACGACCGACCAGACGACGGGCAAACCCGCCAAACGCGAAACCAACACCATGCCGCAATGGGCCGGGAGCTGCTGGTACTTCTTGCGCTTCATTGATCCCAAGAACAGCACGCAGCCCTGGGATACCGAAAAAGAACGGTACTGGATGCCGGTGGACCTGTATGTCGGTGGCGTCGAGCATGCGGTGCTGCATCTATTGTATTCTCGGTTTTGGCACCATGTGCTCTACGATTGCGGACTCGTTTCGACCCCGGAACCGTTTCAGCGGCTCGTGAATCAAGGCATGATCCTGGGCTTCAGTTATCGTTATTACGAAGACGAGACCGGCAAGCGCTACTCGTATCATGCCGTCGAGAAGATCGTGCAGACTGGCGGGGAAGAGCCGTTGTATGTGGTCGCGGGTCAGCCTACCGTCAATCTCACCATTCGTTATATTCCAGTGGATAAAGTCGAATGGCGCGAGGAGAAGCCGTATCATCCCGAAGAGGCCAACCTCGAACTGGAACCGCAGCAAGACAAGATGTCGAAGTCACGTGGCAATGTGGTGAACCCGGATGCGGTGGTCAGTGAGTACGGAGCCGATGCGTTGCGCTGTTACGAGATGTTCATGGGGCCCCTGGAGCAGGTCAAGCCGTGGAACTCGCGTTCCGTGGCGGGTGTGTCGCGATTCCTGGCGCGAGTGTGGGCGCTGATGATTGATGACGATGGTGCACTCCGTTCACACATCGTGGCCGATGCCCCCGACCCGCAGGCCAGCGTGACCCGCCGATACCACAAGACCATCAAGAAAGTCACGGAAGATTTAGAAGGGATGCGGTTCAACACGGCCCTGAGCGCATTGATGGAGCTGGTGAACGAAGCGCAAAAGGCCGAGCGGTTACCGCGAGCGATTGTTGAAGGCGTGGTGATGCTCCTCTCGCCATTCGCGCCGCATCTTGGTGAAGAATTATGGGCGCGGCTTGGGCATACGAACACGTTGGCGTATGAGCCGTGGCCGACGTATGACCCGGTGCTGGTGCGGGATGAAACCGTGACAGTGCCGGTGCAAGTGAATGGCAAAGTTCGCGCGACGATTGAGGTTGCCGCGGATGCCGATCAAGCGTCGATCCTCATCCTCGCCCGCGCGCAGGAAAAAGTGCAGGTGTATCTCACTGGCAAGACCGTACGGCGAGAAGTCGTTGTACCGGGGCGGCTGGTGAATTTTGTGGTGTCGTGAATATGGAAAAGTCTCAAGTCCAAAGTCCAAGGTCCAAAGTCCAAGGTCTAAAGTCTCAAGTCCAAGGTCCAAGGTCCAAGGTCCAAAGCCCTCGGTCTTCGGTCTTCGGTCCTCGGTCTTCAGCACTTTTGCCTTTTGCCTTTTGCCTTTTGATTTTTGATTTATTGTCTTCCGGCTGCGGCTATCACTTCGCTGGCTCCGGCACCTTGCCTCAAGGGATCGTGCGAGTGAGCGTGGCGGAGATTGATAACCAAACGCTGGAGACCGGCTCGGAAAAAGAGTTGCAATGGGCGCTGGAGCGCGAGTTTCGCAATCGCGGAGGCGTGACGGTGACTGACGAGGGCGAAGGCATTCTCAGCGTGACAATGCGTCAGTTAGACCTCCGTCCGCTGTCGTTCGATAGTCGCGATCAAGTGCTGGAGTACGAAGTAACGTTGCTGCTTGATGTGGTGCTCACGCATCGTGAGACCGGACAGACGTTATGGCAGGCAAACAACATGCGCGTGGCGTCCGACTACAGCGCCGTGCCACAAGTGGTGGTCACCACCTCGCCGGAGTTCCAACAAGGGACGCTCAACCCTGAGGACCTGCGTGGGCTGACGGATATCCAATTTTCCGAGACGCAGAAGCAAACCGCGATGGAAAAGCTCTTTCTCGCCGCCGCGCGGGAAGTGGTGTTTCGACTGAACGATAATTTCTGACGGAAGCCGTCAGCTTTCAGCCGTCAGCTTTCAGCATCCAGTGGATACTTTGAGGTCTGGCTGAGAGCTGAAAGCTGATCGCTGACAGCGATACCGCTACGCGGAAACCGCGGCACTCTTACTCTTCTGCACGAGCCGCGAGAGGCGGGCCACACGGCGGGAGGCGGTATTGGGATGGAGGATACGTTTACGCCCAGCCTTTTGCAGTTCGCTGGCGGCGAGGCGCAATTCGGTTTCGGTGGCCGCTGGGTCTTTGGCTTCGGTCGCGGCGATCACTTTCTTAATCGTTGTTTTCAGGCGGGATTTCACGGATTGATTACGGTCGTGTCGTTTCACGCTCTGCTGATAGCGTTTCTCTTCTGATGATGCCACTCTCTATTCTCCTTATACGGTACGGAAGTCCGAGCCCCCGGACCCTAGCATGGGGTTGGCGGGCAAGCAACGTCTGAGGCGGAAATGGGGAGAAGTCAAAAGTGGGGAAAAGGACTGAGCGGAGAGCTGGGGACAGTGCGGAGGCTTTCCGCGATTTGCTTGGTCTTCCGCAATCCACAATTCAGAGGGGAGGAGTGGAAACGGGGTTATCCCAAGGTCCGTTTCGCCTCATCCCATAACGCTTCCAGCCGCGCTGGGGTCGTCTGGTGAATATCCTCCTGATTGCGTTCAAGCTGAGTTTCGATATAGCGAAAGCGCGTGCTGAAGCGTTTGCCCGCTTTGCGCAAGGCCGTTTCCGCGTCAAGATTGAGATG
>JABFSC010000639.1 GCA_013140885.1 Deltaproteobacteria bacterium
AAAGAAGGCCAACCACGAATGGGAGGATGCCCCTGCGCCGAGCCACGGCGGGAACCGGAGCTGGCTTCGGTTTTCCTAGGGCAGGCTTGCCTGGAACAGGCTTGCCTGGCGTGGCTTTCAGTGTCACTTGTCGTGCTATCGTCACAAGGGAGTTCTCCTCATTACAGCGGTTTGCACTTGAACGCAGAGAGAAAGAACGTAGGCCGGAATAAGCGGAGCGTTTCCGGCATGTACGCTCGTGCCGGGAACGGCCTCCGGCCTTATCCCAGCCTACAGAAAGGGATGTCTCCTCGCTCCAATGAAAACCGCTTTAGGCCGCGACCTGCTGGCGCAATTGTTGAAGGGCGGGAACAAGCTGTTGCAAGGCCGTCTCGAGTCGGCCAACCGCCTCGGTCGCGTGGCTCAAGTCGCCGTTCCTGCCCGCGTCTTCAAGCGCGGCGGCGGCCTCACAGGTGGGGGTCGCCGCGAAATTTCCAGCCGAGCCTTTCAAGGTGTGGGCGGCCATTGCCATCAATTTATTATCCGCGGTCGCCAGCGCGGTATGGATTTGTGACAAATACGCCTCGTAGTCTTGTAAGAACAAATCGGCCAGCTCCGCGAGCAACTCCCGATCTCCTCCCGCTCGTTCGAGCGCGGCTTGCATGTCAAACGGCGGGAGCACTGCGGCCACTGGCACAGAGGCCGTGAGCCCATCGCCATTTGCCACAGCTAGACTCGCAAGATCGGCGACCGGAGTCGCGGGTTTGCCAAGCCACTTCTCCAACACCGCGACCATTTCCCTGCGATCAATCGGCTTGGCCAAATAGTCATCCATGCCCGCCGCAAGGCAGCGTTCCCGGTCGCCCTTAATCGCGTGGGCGGTGAGGGCCACGATCGTGGCGCGCCCCCCCGTCCCCGCCTGCTGTTCACGGATGCGCGCGGTCGTTTCAAACCCGTCCATTTCGGGCATCTGGCAGTCCATCAACACCAAAGGATAAGGGGTCCGTGCCAAAGCCGCCAACGCTTCGCGCCCAGAGGACACAACATCTACCTCATACCCGAGTTTGTTCAAGATGCGGACCGCGAGTTTCTGGTTGACCAAATTATCTTCGGCCAGCAGTAACCGGGGAAGCTGATTGGGGAGAAGAATACGCGGCCCCACCGGCGTGGGAGTGGGTGACGGAGTGTGGACTGCGACAGGCACCACATCCTCCTCGCGAGCGACCGGTTTGGAGAGCCATTTTTCCAAAGCGCCTTTAATCGAACCCGCATTGACTGGTTTGGCGACATAATCGTCCATCCCCGCCAAAAGACAGCGTTCCCGGTCACCCGCCATGTTGTGGGCGGTCACCGCGATGATGGGCGTGTGCTTCGCGAGCGCTTGATCGCGTGCACGAATCTGCTTCGTCGCCTCAAACCCATCCATGACTGGCATCTGACAGTCCATGAGCACGACCGAGTAGGAAGCCCGCTCACTGGCCGCGACCGCTTCGGCCCCGTTATTCGCGACATCGCACTGGTAGCCCAGGCGTTCCAGCAACCGCACCATGAGCTTCTGGTTGACCACGTTATCTTCCGCGACCAGAATTTTCACCTGCACCGCCGCCTCCGCCAACGTGTGGCGGGTAATCAAGTCCGCGGACCGCGTGGCGGCGGCTTGTTCCAACTGGCTGGCGAGCAAACAGAGACAATCAAAAAGCTGCGATTGGCGGACCGGTTTGGTGAGATACGCCTGCACCCCGGCCTCACGGGCCCGTTCGCCATCGCCCCGCTGGCCGACGGAGGTGAGAAAGACCAAGCGCATGTCATTGAGTTCGGGACGCGTGCGCATAATCTGGGTCAGCGTCAACCCATCCATCTCGGGCATTTGCCAGTCGAGCACCCCCAGATGAAAAGGGCGATTCATCTGTTGGGCCAAGTCAAGGAGCGCCAACGCCTGCTGCCCCCCCTCCGCCAGTTCGACTTCCATCCCCCACGAGGTCAGTTGATGTTGGAGAATGGTGCGGTTGGTTTGGTTATCGTCAACGACAAGGACTCGCAGTCCAGTGAGACTCGTCCGGGTGGCTTTTGCTGGAGCGGCGGCCATCGGCCGTTTCTCCAACCGGGCCGTGAACCAAAAGGTGCTCCCTTTGCCAACGGTACTCTCCACCCCCACTTCACCACCCATCAGGCCAGCGAGCTTTTTACTGATCGCCAACCCAAGGCCGGTCCCTCCGTATTTTCGTGTCGAGGAGTTATCGACCTGGGAAAAAGTGCGGAATAAGCGGTCCATGCGGTCGGGAGGAATGCCAATGCCAGTATCAATGATCTCAAACCGCAGAAGCGCATGCGACTCGGTTTCTTCGTCCACCACCACGCGGATGACGACTTCCCCTTTTTCGGTGAATTTGACGGCATTGCCGGTGAAATTAATCAGAACCTGGCGCAGCCGCTCTGGGTCTCCGCGCAAGACCGTGGGCACATCGGGCAAGGTCAGTAGCGCCAATTCGATATTCTTGTCCGCCGCCGTTTTGGCGAAGAGGTCGGTCACCGTTTCCAACGTGGTGCGCAAGTCGAAATCAATCGCTTCGAGGTCAAACTTCCCCGCTTCGATCTTCGAGAAATCGAGAATCTCGTTAATGATGCTGAGGAGGGACTGGGCGCATCCTTTGACGGTCTGGGCGAAATCCTTTTGCTCGTCATTGAGCTGAGTTTCGGACAAGAGGTCGGTCATGCCGATGATGCCGTTCATCGGCGTACGAATCTCATGGCTCATATTGGCCAAGAAATCCGACTTCGCTTGGTCGGCGGCTTCGGCGGCGTCCTTGGCGCGCTGGAGCGTCTCTTCCGCCTTCTTGCGCGCGGTCACGTCGCGCAAGGTGGCGAGCTTGGCCGGACGGCCTTCCCAGATAATCCCCACGACCCGCATCTCCGCGACCACCGGATCGCTCTGGGCTTGCGGCACCGTGACTTCCTTGGTTTCTCCGACCACCAGCGAAAACGCGGGGGCGGTGCCGATCAATTCCTCCGCCGGCTGTTGGAGCAGCGTCACGGCGGCCGGATTCACATAGCGCACCACGCCTTCTTCGTTGACAAGGATCATCGCGTCGCCGTTACTATCGAGCAGGGCGCGGTGATTACTTTCCGCCAGTGCTAATTCGCGCGTCCGGGCCTCGACGCGCTCTTCCAGCTCTTCGTTGAGTTTCCGCAGAGCGAGCTGCGCGCGGGTTTGGGCGCGGCTGGCCCGCTCGAACTCGCCGCTCTTTTGGATCGCGTTATCGAAGGTCGAGAGGAGCAAATCAACCACCTGGGTCGACTCGGAGCGCAACGTGTACTGGCGCTCGCCAAACATCACGTGGACATCCCCGGTCGCGGGCACCGTCTTGCGTAACTGTTGGTTCGCCAGGACGTACTTGATGCGGGAGAGCAAAAACCGCTCGTCACATGGCTTGGTGATAAACCCATCCGCCTTACTTTCCAGCGCCTTGATAACTTCCTTGGAGTCCGCGAGCGTCGTCATCAGGATCACCGGCACGCTGCTGAACCGTGGATCCTCCTTGACCGCGCGGCAGAATTGGTAGCCATCCATCTCCGGCATGATGATGTCGCTGAGCACGATCATCGGACGCTGCGCCTGCAACGTCGCCAGCGCGTCCTTGCCGTTGGACACCCAGGTCACGTGGCAATTGTTGCGCTCCAACATCCGGATGAGATGGTTGGCTTGCGTATGGCTATCTTCAACAATGAGAATTTCAACTTGGCGGTTCATGTGCGTTCCTCTATGAGTACGTCGCGGGGGATTTCAGGGACTCCAGGGACTCCAGGATGGACATCCTTGCTTGGGTTAAAACCCTCCGGTGGCGGGGCCACCAGTGGCGGGGCCACCACGAGACGAGGAGGGCTGAGTCAATGACACAAGTAAGGGTGCGATCTCTTCGGGTGCCATAATGTGCGTGGCGGCATCAAGGGCGATGGCGACGCCAGGCATACCGTGCACGACCGACGTTTCTTTATTTTGCGCGATGGTGATAGCCCCCTGATCGCGCAGGAGACGTAATTCCTGCGCACCGTCTCTTCCCATGCCGGTGAGCAGGACGGCAATGACGTTCCCGCCGTAGACCGACACCAGCGAGCGAAACAGATAGGAGACGGACGGGCGTAAACTATGCTCCACGGGGTCGAGCGCCAGGGCGATCCGTTTGTTGAGCGCCACGCCCATCTGGAAATCATCCGGGGCGATATAGATGTGTCCGGGGAGCATCTCCTCCCCTTGTTTCGCCACTTGGACGAGGGGCGAGGCTTCGGTCTTCAGCCATTGGACCAAACTCGAAGTGAATCCCCTGGCGATGTGCTGGACGATCAGGATCGGGACCGGAAACGTGCGGGGAAGCGCGGCTAAAATAGTCCGCAGCACAGGGGGGCCCCCAGTGGAAGCCCCAATCGCCACCAGCGAGATGTCCTTGGGTTGGGGCGGTGGTGGCGGTGGTGTGACCACGAGGGCCGAGGTCGGGGAAATGCGTGAGGAGGACGACGGCGGCGACACCAAGCTCAGATTGTCCGCGCGCCGCGACCGGGGCCAGCGACGGATGACTTTGACCTCGGACATCAACTTCACGGTTTGGATCAGTTGCCGCGCCACCTCTTCACTCTCAGGGCGGCCAACGCTGGGTTTACTGACACCGGCCACCGCTCCAGCCTCCATCGCGCGAAAGGTCAGGTCCGCGCTTTCCGCGTCCCAGTATTCACTGACAATGACCACCGGAAGCGGGGTGGTTTCCATGATCTGGCGGGTCACTTCCAGGCCATTCATGTCCGGCATGCGCAGGTCCATGGTGACCACGTCGGGCTTGTCCCGAGCCAGGAAAGCCAGGGCCTCGGCTCCGCTGGTGACCGCACCGACCACCGAGATCTCTGGGTCAGCCTTCAGGAGGCCCACCAAGAGCGTGCGCTGCACCAGAGAATCCTCGACGACCAACACCCGAATCACAATATGTTCCTCATTTGTCAGTGGTCAGCTATCAGCTATCAGCTCTCAGCCGTCAGCCAGAGCTGAACGCTGAAGGCTGACGGCTGAATGCCGCCGCTCATTGTTTTACGCCGCCATCGCCGGAATAAACCGTTGGACGGTGGTTAAGAGATCATTTTGCGTGAAATCCCCTTTGACGATATACGCACTCGCGCCCGCTTCCATGCCACGCGCGCGATCCCTGGGCGATTCCAAGCCAGTGACGAGCACGACCGGCAGATGCAGATGCTTATCCTGCGTGCGCAGTTGGGTCGTCAATTCAAAGCCGTTCATGCGCGGCATCTCCACGTCCGACACCACCAGGTCGAAACTCCGCCGCCCTAACTGACCCAGGGCATCCAGGCCATCAATGGCGGTGGTGACCTCATAGCCAGCCGATTCGAGAATCCCCTTGAGCAGCATCCGGGACGTGACCGAGTCTTCGACCAGCAAGACCGCACGTTTCCCCATCGGACGGATGACCACCTCCGCCCGCGTCGTGGACTGCCCGGCACTGCCTTCGATCGCGGTACGCACCAGGTTGGGAACATCAATAATGGGGACCACCTTGCCAGAGCCGAGGACCGTGACCCCAGCCACGTGGGGAACCGCCTCCAGATAGGTGCCCAAGCTCTTGAACAGCGCCTCCTGTTCGTTGGCGATTTGATCGACACAGAACAGCACGCGACGATCGCCACTGGTGAGGACCAACCCTCGTAAAAAGCCCGTCGCCGTGTCCGTATCCTGGTGCTCCAGCGCCGGGATATCCAACACCTTGTGAAGCCGGGCGACACCGAGGGGCCGCCCATTGAGCATGATGGTTTCCACGCCTTCGATCACTTTGATCTCCGCCGGGCGAATGCGGACCACGCGCTCGACGTTGACCGTGGGAATCACGAACATCTCGCCGCCCGATTCCACGAAGAAGCCACGGAAAGTCGCCAAGGTGAGCGGAAGCAGGATGCGGAAGGTCGTGCCATGACCGGCCGTCGTCTCCACCCAGACCTGGCCACCCAAGCGTTCGACTTTCTCCCGGACAATCGCCATGCCTAAGCCGCGCCCAGAGAGCTCGGTGACCGTGGCACTGGTGGACACGGCGGACTGGAAGATCAGCGCGGTCGCGGCCTGTTCGTCGAGCGCGCGCGCCTCTTGTTCGGAGAGGATGCCCTTCTTCACGGCGGCGGCCACGACGGCGGCGTGGTTAATACCGGTGCCATCATCCGAGACGAGAATCTCGACTTTGCTGACGCCAATCTGCAAGACGTTAATCGAGACCGTCCCACGCGCGTCCTTGCCTTTACGGGTACGTTCGCCGGGACTCTCGATGCCGTGATCGACACAGTTGCGCAGCAGGTGGATCAATGGATCTTTGACGGCATCCAAGATGCGCTTGTCAATTTCCACCTCCGCCCCTTGCATCACCACTTCCACGTCTTTGTTGAGGGCGCGGGAGAGGTCGCGAACCATTTTGGGGAAACTGTTGAGGAGCGAGGCGAACGGGAGCATGAGCACTTTCTTGGTATCGTCAAGCAAGCGTCCGATTAACGTCCCGGCCTGCCGATGATCGCGCTCCGCCGAGCGGGTCACATTCTTGAGGGTCCCTTCGAGGGAATTAAAGTGCGACTCGTTCCAGTAGAGAAATTCCAGCAGTTTGTTGGCGAGCGGCAAGTACGGCTGCGCCTGCCGATCCTGTTCGCTCGTGCCTTCATAAATCCGTTGGAGTTTGCGGGCCTGGGCCGAAATTTTATTCCACTCTTTGCGCCAATCGATCAGCGAGCCCAACACCGCGCGCAGTTCCACGGTCCGCTCGCCGGCCGCTTGCCGGACCGTCAACATCTCTTCGGCCTGTAATAACAGGGAGTCCAACTTCGCCGTGGTTACCCGGATCGTTTCCCCCGTGGCACGGAGGACCGGTTCCTCAACCACCCGTGGTCCACGTCGAGGTGCGGCCACCTGTGGCGCGGAGCCCTGCGGAGCATCCACCGCGACGATCCGCGGTCGCACATCGACAGGGATCGACTCACTCACGGGAGGCGTGGGCGCGGACGGTTCTTCAATGGGTGGAGCCGTGAGGGTAATAGGTTCCTGAGCCGACTCAACCAGCGCCCGCAGTCCGTCAATAGTCTCGTCCACCAAATCGTCCGCCGTGAGGGCCCCGGTTAAGAGGGCATTGATCGTATCGAGGGCTCGGTGCATCGTATCGAAGCCGTCGGACGCGAGGCGAATTTCACCTTGCTTGAGGCCCGCGAACACGTGTTCCACCGCTTGGCAAACAGACTGCACCTCAGTCAGCCCCACGGCCCGAGCCGCACCCTTGAGACTATGCGCGGCACGAAAGGTGCGTTCGAGTACACTGGCCCGTTCGTCCGCGGTCTCGGCTTTTTCGAGCGCCAAGAGTCCGGTTTCCAACACTTCCAGATGCTCATCGGCTTCCCCACGGAAGGCGGCCCGAATCGCTTCCATCAGTTCTGGCGCGACCAGCGACTGCGCTGGTGCTCCAAATGATGGTGCCGGTGCCGCTGGTGGTGCAACCTCGCGCGGAGGAAGAACCACAACGGGAATAGGAGTCGGTGCTTCAGGCACGCTAACAGGCAGCTCTTCTGACACGCTCACGGGTGGCTCCTCAGGTACGACCTCGCTCCGCTCTTCGACGCTGCTCGCAAGAATCATCTCCTCACGAGAAGCGCGATCATCTCGGTTGCTCTGGAGCACGGGGACTTCAGGCTGATCAATGAAGGAGTCCCAATTGTTGGCGGCGATCGCGCCAGGCGTCAGGGCGGCCAATTCGGCGGCAATCACCAACCCCTGCTCCTCCCCTTCGTCAGCGAGGCGCATCAGCGCTTCAACGGCATCGGAGACGGAAGTCGAATAGCGACCGGTTGGGGATCTGACCACGTTGAGCGCGGTGGTCAGGGACTGCTC
>JABFSC010000075.1 GCA_013140885.1 Deltaproteobacteria bacterium
GAATCGACACAATAAGGACGAGCAAGCTGGCCCTTGGCCCATGTCCGCGCTCACCCAGACGGCTGAGTAAGTGGAGCCGTTGTAACGGGTCTGTCCCTGTTGGAGGGGTCTACTTTGCCAGAGTGCGGGAGGGCCGTCCTCATGCCGCGTGGAGAGCACCCTTACGCATTTTTTAAGAAAGGAGGATGAAGTCATAATGAATCACTACTGGTGAAAAATCCAAACCTGGTTTTCCTTGCCATCTCAACGTGAGGTGACGTCATGTTGAATTTTCGGGGGACATTCCCCCAGTGAGGCGAAAACTTTATACCCTTGATGCTTCCAATCGAGGTGTAACCGAGAAGAAAGGGATACATGCCAATGAGAAAATCCACAGCAACCGTAGGACTTCTGATGTTCGCCTTGTGCGCGACCACCCAGGCAATGGCTGACAACAACGAGTTGTGTTTGAAGGCCAGCTCCGCGGCCACCCAAAGCACCAATACCATGACGCTCTCCTATTCTGGATTGAAAGCTGGCCATGTCCAGGTGTACGGAGATAGTTGTTACATTGTTCCCGCGGCGAACGGGTTGCCTGAATCCAGAGATTGCATGCCCGTGCACGGAAACGGCATTCTTCATGAAAATAAGATTGAGCTGGCTGTCCTCGGCATTGAAAAACAAGCTGATTTAGGCATTGAAAATTATGCTTCCATTCTGAGCCATATCTCGTTGTCGCTTGACACGCTAACCGGAACCCTGGCGAGTGAAACAGTCGCGTATTCCGCTAGCCAGGCGACGCCGGTTGAGTTCTTTGGCACGGCTACTGTGGAAGCGGTCACGTGTCCTGCTGTGACTGCTGATGAGGAGGCTGCGGACAAAAAATTTCGGCAGGCTGTGAAGAGCCTCGATAGAAAATAAGGGACACTCGGGGCAGCGTAACAACCCGCAATTGTGTAAAAATCGGCTTTCCTCCTCCACCGCGCTCTCTCCGTCGGGGGAAGGGATTGAGGGGAAAGGCCGATTCTCCTTGAGTATCTCCGCTATTCACCTGCCCGTAGGATGGATCCACACCCCCGCCTGCGCCAGCAATGGCACCACCTGTTCGCCAAAGCGTGTCATTTCTTCCAGCATGGGATGAAACTGCAACAGGAACGTGGTCACCCCGATGTCGAGAAATTCTTGAAACCGCTCAACAATGTCTTGTGGGGTGCCCACGAGCCCAGCGGCGGTGCCGCCGTTGGAGCCGACATAGCCACGGGCATACGCATACGTGCGGATCATCACCACCTTGGGATCCACGCCGGGAATCGCTCCCTCATGGCGCAGGGCGTACAGGCGGTCATGCTCCGCTTGCGCGGCCTCTCTGGTCTCGCGCGTGATGACGAAGGCACTGATGCCAAACTGAATGCGCCGTCCTTCCGCCGCCGCCAACGCGCGCACGCGATCAACTAATACTTTCGTTTCCACCACGGGCCGACCGTTGATGAGGTACACATCCGCGAATTTAGCGGCCAAGCGTTGTGCCTCGTCCGACTCGCCACCGAGATAAATGGTGGGATGTGGTTGGCTGACGGGAAAAGGGGCTAGGGTCACATCGGTGATCTGGTAGAAGCGCCCACTGAAGCTGAAGTGCTGCTGGGTCCACAACCCTTTGAGCACGGTGAGAAACTCCTCGGAGCGAAGATAGCGTTCATCATGCGGCAGAGTCGGTAGCCCCATCGCGTCGCTCTCCCGTTGCCACCAGCCGGACACCAGATTCAGCGCGGCACGGCCTCCACTCATCTCGTCGATACTCGCGGCCATCTTGGCCACGATCACCGGATGTTTGAACGCGGCGCGTACTGCGGGCATCAGTTCAATATGTTTGGTGATCGTGGATAACCCCGCCGCCGCCGTCCAGGCATCAAGCTGGTCCGCCGTAGCATCGAAGGGATTGAAAGTATGCTCGGCCAACAGGACGGTGGCGAAGCCGATCTCTTCGGCTAGCAGGGTGAGCTTACGGCTGTAGGCGAACGAGGCATGCTGGGTCTCTGGATGTTTGGAGACGATCCAGTTGCCATACACGGGTATCCAAAAGCCCAGCCGTAGCGGTGCGGCGGTCGCGGTGAGGCGTGTTTTTCCGTCGCCTGTCGGCTCATTTTTCATAAATGGCCCTTACGTGATCATTGGCTTCGTGGCGACGCCCTGCATCACCCACGAACAGACCTTGGTGAAGCGAACCGCGGGGTGATAATACTCGCGAAGTTCTTGATATTGAAACCCCACATCGGTGAAGAGCGCTTTGGTGTCGCGAATGACGCGTGTCGCTTCAATGGCGCTCACCCTTTCATTCAGTGCTCCTACTTCTTGAGTGCTGCCCTCATCTTGTCGATGGACATCTTCAGCGTCTCTTCTGGAGGATTGGACCGCGCAATCGAATAATCAAACGACAACTGGATGTCCTCTAGGATGGCCAGCGTCTTTTCACCCATTCCTGTATCGAACAGCTTCACATAAGGATTGTCCGTCTTGGCAGGGACCTGGGCATGCATCAAGAGCATCACCTGGCAGAAATGCTCATTTGTGAGGTCGTTCTGATAGATGTAGTTCAGATATGCCATTCCAATGAGCGAGGTTTCCTTTTTCATCTCTGATTGCACTGATTGTCCGATTGGCTTGACGCCGGCAGCCTTGCACGCGGCAATGGTCTTTTCGATGGAGACCTTCGTCTCTGAGAACGCCAGCGACGTGTTCAAGATTAGCAACACGGACAAAAAAAGAGTCTTCTTCATATCAGCCTCCTCGAAGAGATCCGAACCCACGAGAATAACATTGCGCGCGAACGGCCATCAAGAATTCGTGCCGCTGAACTTTAATTGAACCGTAATGCTTCTGGTCATTAGCAGAAACATGTTCCTAGAGGTAGACCGAACGGTCTACGGGCAGTCAGCTCTATACGGTTATATGGAGCCATGTCGGCGCGGCCACGTATCAGAATTTTTCTGGAAGTCCTTCTATAAGGTAGACACAAGAAATAGGGTGTTGTTGTCTGGTAAATCCAAAATTTTCCTACGCATTTTGAGATCAACAAAAACAAACATTTGCGTGTCCGAGAAATCGGCGCGGAAACAGCGCGAGCGAGAAAGTCAGAGCAATGACGCGATCTCTTCCAGCTTCTTGCCTGTCGTCTCCGTTGTCACAGGTGGGCGAGGGAGAATACTCCCAGATAAGGGGTCCTCAGTTGTCCTCCAGCAGCGCAATCGCGCCACTCAGACTGCTGTCCGCCGCATCTTCCACCTCCGCGCGCAGCTCTTGCCCTATGCGAGGCGGGCGCATTTTTGTGCTATAGCCATCTCACAACTGACCATGAGAGGAGAGCACACCGCTATGAATTATTTTCCCCTGACGACCGAACAACAAGAATGGAAAGAGCGCGTGGCGGAGATCGCCGCGCGTGAGATCGGCCCCCGCGCGGCGACCGCGGATCGCCTCGCCCAGTATCCGCGCGAGTCCTTGGAGGCGTTGCGCGCGGCAAAACTCTGGGCGCTACGCACATCACGTGAATATGGCGGTCTTGGGGCCGACCTCGTTACCACCTGTCTGGTCGTCGAGGAGATCGCCAAGAAATGTCCGTCCACCGGCATGTGTTACAAGATGCACCTCGAAGCCACGGAGTTGGTGAACCGTATCCCGACGCCCTATCAAGTCGAACGCTTCGTGAAACCGCTGGCCCGTGGTGAGGTGTTCGCCACGATTGCTGGGGGCGAGACGGGTGGGGCTACCGGGAGCGACTGGCGACCGAATGCGATGGAGGTCTCGACCTGCAGCCAAGTGGACGGTGGGTTTCAGTTGGATCACCTCCGCAAGTCCTACGTGACGTCGGCGGGGCACGCCACGCATTATCTCCTCCTCAGTCGATTAGAGGGGCGACCGACGCAAGGGATGCCGGATTTTCTCATGGTGGAACGTGAGCACATCAACTGGGAGGTCGTGGGCGAATGGAATGGGTTGGGGATGCGCGGCAATAGTAGTAGTCCGATGGTGTTTCATGGCGTGGTGCCCGCGGAACACCGCTTGGGCATTGGCCGTGAAGACGAGCCTGTGATTCCCAAATACATGATGCCGTTGTTGATTCTCACCTATGGCGCAGCCTATCTCGGCATCGCCTCCGGGGCGTATGAACTGGCGTGTCAGGAAGCCGCCACCCGGTTTCCCAGCGGGGCGCGGCGGCTCGATTCCCCCATCAATCAACGGCGCTTCGCGGAGATGAGCGCGCAAATCGAAGCGGCCCGCGCCCTCTTGCACTCCGCGGCGGCGATGGCGGATAGCGGACGGGCGCGCTCCCCGGTCCCGTATGTGCAAGCCAAGGTGCTGTGCTCGGAAGCGGCGGTGCGTGTGACACAGGATGTGATGACGATCTTTGGCGGAACGGCGTTCGCCGCTCGGCTGCCGTTCGAGCGCTATTTTCGCGACGCGCGGGCTGGGCTGGTCATGGGCATGGCCAACGATCAGGCGTATGAAATGATCGCGAACATGCTTTTTCCCAAGTCGTGAAGGGCCGAGCCGTGAACGGACGTGTCGCCATTACTGAGGTGCCCGCGCCATCAGTCGTGCCACGTCCTTTTCCACGACGGTCCCTTGGAAGAAGGACGGGTTCATTTTGTGTGTATGTCCCGGAAATGGGCTTATGATCTATGCGCCAGTTTCACGATCTCCTGGAGTTCTTCCGTGGTTGGTGTGGTCGTGAATTTCGGCAAGGTCGGAGACATATAGTCCCAGGGCTGCGCGCTCGCGGTCCAGATATGCGCCACCAACGCAAGTTCACTCGGATCGTCGAAACTCGCGGCACTGATCCCTTGGATGTCGGGAATTAAATCGGCTTTGACGGCGACGGGTGATCCACACTCCGGGCAGAAGCCGCGGTAGGTTTTTTCTCCGCTCGTGCCCGTCAGCACGTGGTACTTCGGTGCATTTTTGGTGAACCGCACGGCGGGTTTGGGGAACACCACGTTGACGCCGCCACCGCCACCAGTGGATCGTTGGCAATCACGACAGTGGCATATCCACGTGAACATGGGTTTGGTCGCGCACTCATAGCGGATCGCGCCGCACGCGCAACCGCCTGTCATCGAGATGGGCATGAAAATCTCCTTTCAGCTTGACATTGCGCGGCGCATACTTTCATAAGAGAGGCTTGGAATCAAAGCGAGGGAGCGTAAGACCTCAGTGTAATGCGTGAGAAGATCACTTCTTGATTGACTAGCGCTTAGGGGAATTTAGCGCACGACAACATCATAGTCATGCGGTGGCGCAAGTAGCGGAATGACATTACGTCCGCGATCGAATATCAGGCGAAAGTGATCCAGAACATCACGCCCGAGCACGGGAGTGTCACTTGCTTCGGCATTAGTGAAAACGCCAACAGTCCCACTAAAAGTCTTCGTTCCTTCTGACGACTCGAACCGCAAAGCCGTGGAGAATTGGAGGTGGGCAGCTTTTCCTCCGATACCACTGGCGGATTGTTCAGAAGTAGCACCTAAGGTCGCACCAATCTGCTGGAGACAACTGGCGTCGAGAAACGTGGCGTCGGCACCCGAATCAATCAAAAATGGCAGGGGGATCCACATCCCATCAGCAGAGCGGAGGCGGACTGTGATGTACGGACGATGAATGCCGTCAATATCGTCATAGGCTCCGCGGAAGGTCATAGACGCTCAATTTTCGTTCCTTTGGCAGAAAGAACACGATGGGCTCGCGGTCTGGTTTGCCTTGCTTGGCGAGTGTATATGCCTTCTCCCGAGTCGCTGCGGCAAAAGGTTCTCCAGCAGCTACCGCAACAAAACATCCCGCGAAGCGGTTGTGTAACTCCTGAGAGTGGTCAGCATACCATTGCTGATCTTCTAACAATTGCCGCGATCGGCGGATCGATTCTGGAGTAGCAGGCTCATCGTGAGAAAATTCGAGAGGCATGGGAGACTCCGTTGCGCAAGGAAGCGTTAGCGTCCTAAAAGCTCTACGTAGCAGCAGTCCGGTGCGAGGGCAAGCTGAATATCAAGAGCATTAGAGGTTGAGTCCGGAGCTGCCAGTAATCACTGTCGATTCTCACGGATGATTCAATGCCCCAATGACTCAATCATCCTCTTCCTTTCTCTTTTTCTTATAGCATTCAGCCTGTAGCCTATTTCTTACCTCATCACTCACTTGAGTCCCGCCTTCCGCAATGCCGCAATATGCCGCTCTAACGTCGCTGGGTCTTTGATCGGTTCTCGCTCTTTGTGCACTGCGAGTGAGAAGTTGGGATTGATGCGCAGGACTTCGGCTGCGGCGGCTTGCGCGTCGGTGTCTTTACCTAACTCGCTGTACGCGGCAGCCAGGGGAACCTGCGCAATCAACCAGTGCGGATAGCGACGAAGATACTGCTGCAACGGGGCAATGGCCTCTTCGTGCTTGCCAGCGAAGTAGTAAGCCATTCCCACGGGGAATAGGTGCTGGTCCGGCACTACAGGCTTATAGCGTAATGCCTCTTCCGCCACACGTACAGCTTCATCAGAGTTCCCCGCATAACTGAGAGCCAACGCTAGATTGGCATAGGTCATAGCATAGCTGGGATCGGCAGCGACAGCCTGTTTCATCTCAGTGATCGCTTGTTTGTACTGTCGTTGATGCAGATAGCTCGCGCCAAGGACCGAGTGCGCATCCGGGTACGCGGTATTCATAGCAACTGCGCGTTGTGCTGCTTCCATCGCTAGCGTCAGCGTTTGCGGGTCCGAACTCTGTTGAGCGGCCCATTGCAACGTGTAACTAGCAGATAGAAAGATGTATGCCATCAGAAAATTAGGCCTGCGTACGATGAGGGTTTTGAGGGGAGAGATCGCTTCTGTGTAGTTCCCCATCCCGTAATACGCCCCTCCTAAGCTTGCCAGGGTGGACCCAGGGCTAAGTGGGTTGAGTCGGAGCACCTGCTGAGCTGACTGTAGGGCTTCCTCGGGCCTACCTAACGAATTCAAGACCTCCGCTCGCCGTGCATAACTTTCGTCACTATTGGGATCGAGGGCGATGGCTCGCTCGCTTGCGGCTAGGGCTTGCTCAGACTGCTTTTTGGCTGCATAGATTGACCCGAAGATCGCGTGCGCCACAGGGAGGGAATCATCTAACGCGACTGCCCGTTGTGCCATGGCTAGTCCTTGCTCCAACGTTTGCACATCCGGGCCCCAGCGCCAGACTGATTCCAAGTAATAAGTGAGACCTAAGCGGGCATACGCCTCAGCAAACTGCGAGTCTAGAGCAACCGCTTTCTCAAACACTCGTCGTGCCTGGAGGTTGTCCTCTTTCGTGAGGCGATAATAGTATTCCATTCCACGTAACAAGTAGTCATACGCTTCAAGATTGTCAGTAGTCTTGCGTACGAAATACCACGCTTGCGTTTGCAGAGTCAGTTGCAATTTCAGCGTCGTGACAATCTTGCGCACGATCTCGTCCTGGATCGCGAAGATGTCTTTGTATGGACGATCGTAACGCTCGGCCCATAGGTGACTGCCTGTCGTCGTGTCGATCAACTGGGTGACAATCCGCACCTGATCATTGGCTTTCTGTACGCTGCCTTCGAGTACGTAGTGTACGCCCAGTTCTTTCCCGAGGTCTTGCATGTTCACTGCTTTGCCTTTGCAGGTAAAAGCGGTGTTGCGGGCGATGACGAACAGACTGGCAATGCGTGACAGATCACTGGTGAGCACTTCGGTGATGCCGTTGCTGAAATAGTCTTGCTCCGGGTCTTTGCTCATGTTGTCGAAGGGCAGGACGACGA
>JABFSC010000162.1 GCA_013140885.1 Deltaproteobacteria bacterium
CCAAACGCCCCGCTGGGGCGTGTCGATCAGCCCCGGACGGGCTACGGATGGTAGCCGGTGGTGCAACCACCGGTTTACGAGGTGTGTGATGACCATATGGCTTAACTTAATGCCATTGCCCCATACGAGGGAGCAGGATGTTCACGGCACCGCTGTCCCAGCCTCTGGCACCTCTTCGCGCGCACGGCGAATCTCCGCGAAACTCACCTCAGCCGCGGGGAGCGCGATCAATCCTTGCGCGATCAGCGTGAGAAACTGCACGGCATTGAGCGCCAGTCCATAGGCCAAGGCATCGACCTCACTGACGCCAAACATCCCCAGTCCGAGCTGGCAGGCGTATTGGTATGGGCCAATCATGCCCGGCAACCCTGGAAGCGCCGTACCAAAGCCGATGAAGATAAATGTGATCAGCGCGGCTCCGAACGGCACCTGAAAGTCAAACGCAAGGATCATGATGTAGGTGGACAAAATCGGCAGGAACCAGAGACTGAGCGAAACGAGGAATACCGAGAGCAGAAGCCAGGGATTGGGAATCACCCGCATGCCGTCGGCGATGGAGGCGAGGACCTTCTTGACGTTGGCCCGGAAACGTTCAGGCAAAAGGTGTAACACCCACCGGTCAACGAACGTCTCGCCACGCCACCAGAAGAGGAGGACCAGTGTCACGAGAATCGTCGCCGCCGTGGCCGGGAACAGTGCCCCGCGACGCACCCAGAGTGGGAGATTTTCCACGGTGAGGAGCCCCAGGAGGATATAAAAAACGATACACACGGAGTCCAGCGTTTTCTCGAAGACGACATTCCCCACCACATTCGAGAACGACACGGTGGACCGCCGCGAGAGGAGCCAGGGACGCACGATTTCTCCGAGTCGGACCGGCAACAAGTTGATCGCCATGTACGCGACAGCGACGATCATCCACAAGCGACCAAAGGGCACGTGTTCCAGTGGGCGCAACTCCAACTGCCAGCGCCAGGCGCGAAACACCATGATGAGCAGACTCACACAGACGGCGACCAAGAGCCAACTGGTGTCGAGTTTGCCGAGGGCCGTTCCCAGCTCAGCGAATTTGACATTGCGAAATGCGAGATACAAAAAGCCGAAGCTGACAATGAGACTGATGACGAGGTGTCGCCAGCGTGAGGGGGTATGAATGTCGGACATGGGTGCTCCTCTGTGAAAATTGGGGGTTAGGTGCTCGGTGCTGGGTGCGTACCCTCTCCGCGGATAACAAGCACGATTCGTTTTCATGAGCGCCATATCATCGCTGACCACGCGCACCTTGACAACCCTTCTCGCCGAGGAGGAGAATCGCCACGCACATTCGCACAGGAGGAACACTATGGCGGAAGGTCAGATTCTCGCTGGTTTTCTCGCGCCCCACCCACCGCATCTCGTCTATGGCGAAAATCCGGATCGCAATGAGCCCCGCTCGACTGGCGGGTGGGAGATGCTGCGCTGGGCCTACGAAAAATGTCGCGAAAAAATCAAAGCCTGCAAACCCGATGTGATCCTCGTCCATAGCCCCCATTGGATGACGATTGTCGGTCACCACTTCCTGCGCGTGCCACATCTCAAGGGTTTGTCGGTTGATCCGATCTTTCCTCATATCTTCCGCTACAACTACGAGATGAACGTCGATGTCGAGCTGGCCGATGCCTGTTACGAAGAAGCGCGACAGACGGGGCTGGTGGCCAAGAAGATGACCAACCCCAACTTCCGTGTGGACTATGGCACCATTGTCTCGCTCCACATGCTCAATCCGGACTGGGATATTCCCATTCTGGGCATCTCGGCCAACAACTCGCCCTATTTCTATTCGACGGAGATCGGCCAGGAGCAAATGGTCAAGCTTGGCCAGGCGACCGCGCGCGCGATCGCCAAAACTGGTCGCCGCGCGGTGTTGGCCGCGAGCAATACCCTTTCGCATCTGCACTATGATCGCGAACCTGAGTTGATCGAGGACATGCACAAGGAAGTGATCTTCAATAACAACCAGTATCAGTGGGATATGCGGGTGCTGGACCTGATGCGCAAGGGACAAACCGAGCAGCTTATGACAGTCTTGCCTGAGTTCATGGAGCAGACCGCCGCCGAAGTGAAATCCGGCGGGCTCACGTGGATGCTCTCGGCGATGGGTTTTCCGCGCACGCCCGCGCAGGTGCATGGCTACTGGACGGTGATCGGCACCGGCAATGCGGTGGTCGAGTGGGATTTGACGCGGGGGACGGTCTAGGGCGAGTCACTCAGTTCGGAGTTCGGAGTCTGGGAGTTTGAAGACTGAAAGACTGGGCGAGTAGCAAATCAGGTATTTCTTTATGTCAACCAGCATGATTCAACGCGCATACATCGTTCCCGGGTTACCGCATCTGACGGCGAACATCCCCGTCGAAAGCTGGGAAACGCTCCGGCGGGGATTGCGGCAGGCTGGAGAGCGGGTCAAAGCCGCGAACCCGGATGTGATTGTTATCTACAGTACCCAATGGATTTCCGTGCTCGGCCATTCCTTCCAAACGAACCCGAATCCCAAAGGGCTTCATGTGGACGAGAACTGGTATGAGTATGGGGACTTTCCGTTCGACCTCCGGGTCGATGCCGCCCTGGGAACGCGAGCGGCGGCTCTTGCTTCATCCTTGGGATTGGCGACGAAGACGGTCAACTATGACGGCTTTCCACTCGATACGGGGACGCTGGTGGCGCTACGCTTTCTGAATCCTGACAATACGATTCCGGTGTCCGTGGTCTCGTGTAACATTTACGCGGGGCAAGAAGATTCGCTCACTCTTGGTCGCGCCATGCGGCAGGCGATTGAAGAAAGTGGCAAGCGCGCGGTCGTTGTGGCGTGCACGGGACTGTCCGGGCGATTTTTCACGGAGGAAGTTGATCCACGCACGGATCGCTTTGCTCATGCTGAAGACGACACCTGGAACCGCCGTATCCTCGACTTGATAGAGCAAGGGAAAAACTCCGAGGTGCTCGCGTTGAGCGGAGAGTATGCGCGGGCTGCCGTCGCTGACATGGGATTCAAAGCCTTCGCGTGGCTGATGGGGACGCTTGGGACCCCAGCAACACTAGGCACCGTACTCGCCTATGGTCCCGTGTGGGGAACCGGAGCGGCAGTAGTGGAATATGCGTAAAACGTAAAGCAGGACCCGAAACTCGAAACCCAGAACTCGCGACTCGGCACTTTCATCCGAAATGAGGTAGGAGCATTGAGAGAAAAGTAGGATTTCCTCGCCGACCGGCGCCCCGATATCTACGGGAAGGCTCGTTCTCAACGACGAGTAAGACTTTTTTGCGCGGATGCCTCCGAATGACTCCCTTGCGTTTAAGTTTGTTCTCGTTTTGTCCGATAGCACAAGAGAACTCGCTGTGAGTTTTTGCAAGGAGGACGGTGTATGATTCGCACGATAGCCTTACTCTTCATTGGACTCTGGGTAGTGACCGTAGTGGTCGCGGAAGAATACCCGACTCCTTTTCGGAAAGACGTAGTGACCATCGAAAGGTCATCGGAAAAAATACCGATACCAGAGCCAGCCTCCTTAAAAGACGCCTTCGCGGACGATGCGATCATAGCGCCAGCGGCTGAAGGTGCGATCCACGCGAATCAGAACGATCACCAGTACTATCTGCCTTCCTGCGGGGGATACGCCGAGGTCAACTCGCAGGATGTTGTTCCTTTTCCCAGTGAAGAAATCGCGACGGAAGCCGGGTACCAACGAGCCGAGAGCTGTTCATAACCGCCCCTGCCCTTACAACGAAGGCGACAGCGCTGGCAGTTCTTCCAGTTGCCCATCTTTACAACGGAACACCCGCGAGGCCACCTGCTGAATACGCAGGTCATGGCTAGCGACGATAACCGTGCGCTGTTCCTCATCGACAAGCTGCCGTAACAGGCGAATGACATGCTCCCCGCTGTGCGAATCCAGACTCCCGGTTGGTTCATCGGCGATCACCACGGGTGGCTGAAGCGCCAAGGCCCGTGCCAGGGCAATGCGTTGTTGTTCCCCGCCCGACAACATCCGTGGCAGGTGCTGGAGTCGATGGCCAAGACCGAACCGCACGAGCAACTCTTCCGCGCGTTGTCGGGCTTGCGCGAACGTGTATCCACCAAGACGAAGAACCAGTTCGACATTCTCCCGTGCGGTGAGCGCGCTCAGCAGTTGAAAGAACTGAAAGACAAACCCAAGTTGCCGTAAGCGAAACCGAGACAAGGCGGCTGACGAGAGAGTCGTCAGTTCCGTCCCCGCGATGTGAATCGACCCACTGGTGGGGTGCAGGAGTCCACCAATCAGTGACAGCAGGGTCGTCTTCCCCGCGCCAGACGGACCAAGAATCAACACCAGCTCGCCAGAATAGGCAAGCAGATTGACCCGATCGACGGCCCGCACGGCAGTGTCTCCATGCCCGTAGACTTTGGTGACCTCACGGAGAGAGACGAGGGGTTCAGGGTTCACGGTTTGGGGTTCGGCGTTGCGCATCTTGGAGGGTGGGTGGTAAAAGTCCCAGGCCCCACTGTACCGAGAAAGAGAGGAGAAGCGAAGTGCGTGCGATGATTCTCGCGGCCGGTTTTGGGACCCGCTTACGTCCGTTGACCAACACCACGCCAAAGGCACTGGTGCCGGTTGCTGGTCGTCCACTGATCGAATACGGACTCTTGTTGCTCAAAGCCCACGGCATCAAGAAGGTCGTCATTAACCTCCACCATCTCGGCGAGCAGATTCGTACCACGCTCGGAGATGGCAGTGCGTATGGACTCCGCATTACCTACTCACCAGAAGACCCGATTCTTGAATCCGGTGGCGGAATCAAGAACGCCCAGTCATTCCTTGAGGGAGACACCTTCGTCGTGCTCAATTGCGACACGATCATTGATGTCGATTTGACGGCCGTGCTCGCGGCGCACCGCAAGACCAAAGCCGCCGCCACGCTCGTGTTGCGGCCAGACCCGGACGCCGCGCGCTATGGCATTCTGGAAGCCGACACCACCAATCGTATTCGCCGGTTTCTGGGTCAACCACCAACAGTCAACGAACCGCTTTCGCAGTACATGTTCACCGGCTGTCAGATACTCGACCCGCGCGTTTTTGCGTTCATGCCGGAGGTCAAACCATTCAGTACCACCCGCGCGACGTATCCCGCCATGCTGCACGCGGGCGAACCGCTGTATGGATTTATCCACACCGGCACGTGGATGACCGTCGATGATGCCGAGGCAATGGCTCGCGCGACGCAGGCGATTGAGTCCGGGCGAGTACGACTTTCTTACATGCCCGACTAGCGGCAGCTCAGGCGAGCGCTTCCAATAATACCCGCGCTTCTCGCAGGTCTTTCGTATCAAACCCTTCCGTGAACCACTGATAAATGTCGGATACCATCTTGTGAGCTTCCGACTGCTTGCCCTGACCGCGCCACAGACGGGCGAGGCTCATGGCTGCTCGTAGCTCAAGCGATTTGGCTTGCTGGTTTCGGGCAATGTCGAGGGCTTTGAGAAAACACGCTTCCGCGTGGGGGTCAGGGATCAGGGGTCGGGGATCGGTATTTTCTGATTTTTGCCTTTTGCCTTTTGCCTTTTGATTTTTGATTTCTTGCATAAGCAGAAGTTCCCCTTTCAACCGATACACCTCCGCCTCATAAAAGCGCTCCCCCGTCCCCTCCACGACCTCCAACGCCTCATCTAGCAACCGCAACCCGTCTTCTCCGCCGCCTACCACACTTGAGGCTTCGGCGAGAAGCGCGAGGAAATAGGGCCGATAGACCTCTGCTCCAGTCGTGGTGGCCGCTTCGATTCCTTGTTGCATGGTGGTGATCCCAGCAGCGAGCTGCCCTTGCTGCGTCAGCGCCCATCCCTGCGCGACCGAGCCCCACGCGCGATACAGCGGAAATCCCTGATCCGTGGCAAGGCGGATGCCGTCCGCAGCCCGCTCGTGAACGGCGTCCGCTTCCCGCCGATACTGATGGAGCCACGCCAACCAACACTCCGCGAACACCAGACTAAACGGGTGTCCCAGTTCTTGCGCCAACGTGACGGCTTCTTGCCCCAACGCCAAGGCGCGATCTGGATAACCCAGGAGCCACAATGGCCAGGCGAGAAAGCCGCGCGTGGCAACACCAAGGTCGATACCGTAGGTGTGGGCGAGATGGCGGTGTTGCTCGCGGTCGTATATCGACATGGCCTGTTCAAAGTGCCGCGCGGCCTCCACGGGAACGCCCCGCTGAAACAAGGCCATCCCCAAATGGTAATGGCCGAGCATCCGTGGCCCGACCTCAGTATGGCGATCCACTTGGCTGACAAGCTGCTCCGCCAACTCCAACGCGGGCTGCGTCTGACTACGCACCAGGTAGAACAACACGAGCCCGCGAATCACTTGAAAAAGCTGGGGCGTTTCGCCCACCTGCTGACACAGCGCGCGGGCGCGCGTGTACACCTCGGCCACCTCCGGCGCGCCGTAGCCCTTGACCGCGACCAGCGACACTCCCAACGTGACCTGAAACACCAACTCTTGTTGCCCGCGCTCTGGGGTATCTCCGAGTGTCGTGAGGACCGCTATCCCCTTGGTCAGATGCGCGATGGCCTCGTGATGGGCGGAGCGCTGTCCAGCGCGTTGTCCGGCTTGGAGCCAATACCCGACTGCTTCGGCGGCGCACCCCGCTTCCGTATAGTGGTGCGCGACCAGTTCGGGCTCGGTCTGCACCAACTCTGGGAAACGGGTCTCCAGCACCTGCGCGCCGCGTTGGTGATAATGCTGGCGGGTCCGCCGGAGCAAGGACTGATACGCCGCATCCTGCACCAGCGCGTGCTTGAAGATGTACTTCGCCTGTGGCGGCCGCCCGCGTTGGTGGAGCAGTTCGGCATCGACTAATTTCGTCAACCCGTCGCGGAGATGCTGCTCGTCAATCACGGACAGTGCGTGCACCATCTCATACGCGAACTCACGACCGAGCACCGCGCCGAGTTGGGCGACTTCGCGCACCGCCGGCACCCGATCGAGACGCGCCATCAGCGAATCTTGCAAAGTCATGGGAATCGCGACATCGGAGAGCGGTCGGGTGAGCCGATAGTGATCCGTCCGCTCCTCCAGCAGATCGGATTCCAGCAGCGCCTTGGTCAGCTCTTCCACATAGAGCGGCACCCCATCCGCGCGAGTCACCACATGTGTGAGCACGTCTGGAGGGAGGCGCTTCCCACCAGCGAGACGGGTCATCAGCCCTTCCACCTGCGGCGGCTCCAGCCGATGCAACAGCAGTGGGGTCACGTGCGAACGCATCGGCCACGGTGGCACAAAATCGGGGCGAAAGGTCAGCACCGTCAGTAACGCGGAGGTCGTGACCTGCTCCGCGATGAGGCCCAGCAGCTCCAGGGTCGTTGGGTCCGCCCAATGCACATCTTCCCACAGCACCAACACTGGCTGACGTTCGGCTTCGACCAACAGCCACGCATTTAACGCATCCAGCGTCCGCTGACGCTGCTGCTGCGGAGACCCAGTGAGGACCGGGTAACGCCCCTCCGGAAGCGGGACGGAGAGCAGGGCGGCAAAGAGCGGCACGACATCCTTCACCGAGAGCGCATACGGCTGGAGGCCCCGCTCCAACTTCGCGAGTTTCACGTCGAGGGGATCCTCCCGCTCGAACCCGAGGAGCTGTTGGATATGCGCGATCACCGGATGCAGCACACTATTCGTATGATAAGGCGAACAGCGAAACGTGATGCGCGGCAACCCCTCCTGGGCCACTTGCGCGCGGAGCGCGTTCACCAGACTC
>JABFSC010000019.1 GCA_013140885.1 Deltaproteobacteria bacterium
CCCCAATGGTGCCACGGAAGTCGTCGCCGAAACCGGCGGGGGCCCCAATGGTGCCGCCTTTGGTCCGGATGGAAAAGTGTACATCTGCAATAATGGCGGACTCAGACTCGCGCCGGACGGCAGCCCCACCGAAGGCGTGCCCGACAACTATACCGGCGGCTGTATTCAACGGGTCGATATCAACAGCGGCAAGGTCGAGGTCCTCTACACCGAATGTAATGGACGAAAACTGCGCGGCCCCAATGATCTCGTCTTCGATGCCAGCGGCGGGTTCTGGTTCACCGACTTTGGCAAGGTGCAAGAACACCAGAAGGACCGCACGGCGATCTACTACGCCAAGACCGATGGCTCGTCGGTCAAGGAGATGATCGCGCCCATTGATGGCCCCAACGGCATTGGCCTCGCGCCGGGGGATAAGAAGCTCTATGTCGCGCAGACGTTCGAGGGGCGGGTCTGGCAGTGGGACATTCCCAGTCCAGGTGAATTGACGCGCACCCAAGGCGCGGGTGGCGCACTGCTCGCCGGTCCCGGTGGTGGCACGCTCCTCACCGGACTCCCTGGCTACCAACTGCTTGATTCAATGGCGGTCGATAGCGCCGGGAACGTGTGTGTGGCGACATTGATTAACGGCGGGATTTCGGTCATCGCCCCAAACAGCGGCGCGGTCGAGTTTATCCCCACCGGCGACCCACTCACGACGAACATCTGTTTCGGCGGACCGGACATGAAAACGGCCTACATCACACTCACCAGCACCGGGAAGCTCGTCGCGATGGATTGGCCACGGCCAGGGCTGAAGCTGCACTATTCGCGATAACACATACCGAACAACAAAAAAGGAGAACCCTCTATGGCAAATCTCGACAACGGGTACGTATCCGCCGATGGCCATATCGTCGAGCCTGGCGATTTGTGGACCATCCGCATGGATCGACAGTTTCGTGACCGCGCCCCGCGCGTCGAATCGCGTGCGAACGGCGACTACTATCTGATTGACGGCTTCGCGCCGATCCCTGTCGGCCTCGAAGGCGTCGCGATTGATGACAAGATCAATAGCACCATCAAATCCGCCGAGGGTTATCGTCATGCCAACACCCGTCGCGGGGCCTGGGAACCCAGCGCGCGGCTGGCCGACCAAGACACCGACCATGTCCGCGCGGAAGTGATTTATCCGGGCCTCGGCTTGTTCATCTCCTCGGCTCCCGACGCGGGCTACGTGCGCGCGTGTCTGCGGGCCTATAACGAATGGCTTGGTGAGTTCTGCGCCGCCGCGCCGCAACGACTGCTGGGCGCCGCCCTGGTGCCGGTACGCGGCCCCATTGAATGGGCCATTGAAGAAGTCGAACGCACCGCCAAGCTGGGACTGCGCTCGATTATGATCCCCACCGAGGTCGCGGACCGCTCGTATGGTGAACCAGAGTACGCCCGGCTGTGGGAGACCGCCCAGGACTTGGGCATGATCGTCACGCTCCACGTCGGCACTGATGAACCCTTCATGCGCAAAGTCGGTCGGCTCGGCATGGGCAAGAGTTATGTCGATAGCAAAGTGTGTTCGATGCAACGGGCGATGGCGGATCTCATCTGGGGCGCCGTGCCGCAGCGCTATCCCAACCTGCGCTTTGTCCTGGTGGAAGGCGGCATCGGCTGGATCGCCTCGTTGCTCCGCACCATGGACCATTGGTGGGAAGATCATCACCACTGGATGGAACCCAAAGTCGTCGAACCGCCGAGTTTCTATTTCAAGCGTCAATTTTGGGCAACGTTCGAGGATGACCGCGCGGGCGTGCTCACGCGGGAGTTGATGGGTGTCGATCGCTTGATGTGGGGGTCGGACTATCCACACACCGAGGGCACGTTTCCCCACTCGCGCGAGCAAGTCGCCAAGGATTTCGCCGGGATTCCAGAAGCGGAAGTCTACCAGATGGTGGCGGGCAACGCGGCGCGACTCTATGGCCTCAACGTCTAACGAAGGAGCAACTCACTATGGTTAAGTACACCGTTCTCGTCACCCGCAAAGCTGGACTCACGTGGGAAGAATATGACGCCTACTGGAAGAATCACCACGGCACGGTGGTCAAAAGCGTGCCCGAGTTCATGCGCCACGTCAGAAAGTATGTGCAAGGTCACCTGGTGAAGGGCGCGATGCCATTCGGAGCCGCGGGCGGGTATGACGGGATCGCGGAGCTGTGGTTCGACAGCGTGGAAGAACTGGAGACCGCCTTCAAGGAACCGCGCTACCTGGCGATCATCCGTCCAGACGAACTGAAATTCGCCGATCTGGAGAAGTGCATGACGTTCATCACTGAGGAAATCCAGGTGGTGTAGTCCCGTAGCCCGGATGGAACGGAGTGGAATCCGGGATTCCGCTTCTCGCTCGCCGTCCTGGATTCCGCTGCGCTTCATCCAGGCTACTTCATGTCCGTACAAACTCTCTGGCGCGCGACGCGCCCTATTTTTGCCTTTTGATTTTTGCCTTTTGCCTTTTGATTTTTCCCGGAGGGAGCTATGCCAAAAATCACCGCCAACAACTGCGACATGTTTTACGAGATCGACGATTTCACCGACCCGTGGGTGAAAGACAAGGACACCGTGTGGTTACAGCACGGCGTCGGGCGCAGCACCAAGTTCTGGTATCACTGGGTGCCGGCCCTGGCGCGCGACTACCGCGTCTTGCGCCGTGACATGCGTGGCCACGGCCAGTCCAGCGATCCAGGGCCAGATCACAAATGGTCCATTGATGAACTGGTCAACGACATGCGCGCCTTCATGGATGCCATCGGCCTGGAGAAAGTGCATTACATCGGCGAATCCATCGGCGGCATTCTGGGGGTCGTGTTCGCGTCGCGCTGGCCGGAGCGGTTGAAGAGCCTCACTATTTGCAACTCACCGACGACGATTCGTCCGGCGGGAACCCAAGCCTTGTCGGGCTCGCACGGCAACGTCAACAAAGCCCTGGCCACGGACGGCTCCAGAGGCTGGGGGCGCATCCTGATCGAGCAGCGGATCATTAGCGGCAAAAATCCCCAGCACATTGAGTGGGTCCTGAATGAATGGGGGAAGACGCCCACCCACGTCTTGCAGGGCATCGCGCGCACGCTGGACGGGGCCGACACCGCGCCGATCTTGCCACAGATCAAAGTTCCTACCCTGATTCTCGCGCCGTCCCGCAGTCCGATTACTCCGCTCAGCGATCAACTCTCGATGCGGACGTTGATTCCCAACGCGCGGCTCACCGTCGTCGAGGGACCAGGCCATGAAATCTATGTGGATGAACCGGAGGAGTGCATCGGGGCGTATCGGAAGTTTTTGCGAGCGGTGGGGTAGCACCCCATTTCATTACAATTCCAGCTCTCCCAGCTGGGAGGGCTGGGGTAGGAGCCAAGAGCCCCTTTTTTTAAGACCGACGTGGAGGACAGACGCAGATGAAACACCCGCAACAATTTCTTGGCATTATCGAGCGTGAGGGAACAGGCTATGTCGCGCTCTGTCCCACGCTAGACATCGCCAGTCAAGGCACGACCGTCGAGGAAGCGCGACGGAATTTGATCGAGGCGATTGAACTGTTTCTAGAAACGGCTGATCCGTCCGAAGTCCAAACCCGGCTCCAGCACGAGGTGTTTGTCACACACTTGGAGGTTGCCGTTGGGTAAGCTGCGGGTCCTGTCGGGTCGTGAGGTGTGCGGAATTCTTGCGCGGCATGGCTTCGCCGAGGTGCGACGCCGCGGTAGCCACGTCATCATGCAAAAACAAATTCCTGGTTCGACCATCACGGTGCCGGTACCCGATCATGACGAAATGCGCATCGGGACATTGCAATCCCTCATTCGCCAATCAAAACTCCCCCGGACATTGTTCGAGGAATAAGTGAGCGCTACCAAAAAATAGCAAGCCGGTGACATGGTGGAAGGATCGTGAGAAAGCATGGAATGATGCGGCCAACGGCATCAAGAAAATCGTGGAGCAGCTCCGACACAGCCGAAACACGGGTGGAAGAAAGCGGCGGTAAGATGAGAGGCTGGAAAAAGAGTTTAGCTTGCTTGTGGAGGTCCTTATGAACCAAGACATGATCCCACTCGGCACACGGCCTCTCGTGCTACACACGCGGCCGTTGTTCACCATGAACGACGAACTATTCTTCGACTTTTGTCAGGCCAATCGCGAATGGCGGATTGAGCGTGACGCTCAGGGGGAGATACTACTCATGCCACCGACTGGAGGAACAACAAGTCACGGCAATGCATTGTTGACGGCATCCCTGATGACCTGGGCGCTGAACGATGGAACTGGAGTCGCGTTTGATTCCTCTGGTGGCTTTGATCTCCCCAATGGAGCAATGCGGTCCCCGGATGCCTCGTGGGTCAAACGCGCACGCCTCACCGCACTCTCCCCTCCACAAAAAAAGCGCTTTCTCCCGCTGTGTCCAGATTTCGTGATCGAACTGCGCTCGCCTTCGGACCATCTCGCGACGCTTCGGGACAAAATGCAGGAGTACATCGACAACGGCGCGCTCTTGGGCTGGCTGCTTGATGTTCCCAGCCGACAGGTCTTTGTCTATCGTCCAGGGAAGGCCGTCGAACGCATGGAAAACCCGGCCACGATCTCCGGTGAGCCGGAGTTGCCGGGTTTCGTGCTGGATGTAACGAAAATTTGGGAGCCCGACTTTTGAGGGAGGGTCTTCGTGAAAAGACAAACTTTGAGGAAATTAACCGTCGCTTTCAAAGCCGTCGAAAAGGACGTATCCCCACGAGTCGCTGAGCTGGCGGCCAAGAGTTCCACTGGGCAACTCTCTGAAGAAGAACAGGCGGAGTATGCACGCATCGTGCAGCTCAACGCTCTGCTGAGTTTGCTCAAACTCCAGACTCAAGCGCATCCTACGCCGCTGTCCGTGGCCCGCTGATCGAGACGATATATTCCCTGAGCGCTGAGCGTCGCTCCTGAGCACGTTTGGCGGGGACAAGCAGTTCCCGGATTGTCAGAAGTAACTCGTCAACCGTTTCTGGGGTAAAAGAAGCCTCACCATCGACCGGACATACCCAGGCATAACAGTTCGGCACCCGAATGGTGACACCTTCATCCTGATACTCGAACATGGTCGCCCGCCACTCCTTCGCTGTGTGGTGGAGGCCGCAAGTTGGAATAGTTGTGGTTGACATAAACGATCACCTCTCGACACTCATTTCGAGTAGTTCAGCATACACATCGTCCTCGGCGTTATCCCAGATGGCATCCAGCGACGTCTGAGCCGCGCCTTGCCAGAATCGCGCTTCCTCGTCATCAGAAAGAAGTGTGACTAACACTTGAGCACCTTCGGGCAGCTCAAGGTGTTCGAGCGGTTCGATTTTGCCATCACGGATCACTGCCCAGACAGTATTGAACATAGACTCACCTCCACAACAGAAAGCGACCTCCAACATGTGCGCGTCATCTCACCAGAGGAGAAAAGTAAGTGCAATGCGCGAAATCAAGGAAAGGTCACTTGATTCCCCTCACCCTAGCCCTCTCCCAGCCGGGAGAGGGAACCTGAAACCTGCAACTCGAAACTCACGAATTTCATACCATTACCCAGCCAAGAGCGAAAACTCGAAACCTGAAACCTGAAACCCGAAACTCGCTCTCAAGGTTGCGTCCCGCGGAACAACTTGCTAGAGCACGACCGTCACCACACACACCATTGCGAGGGGAGGCAATTATGATCGTGCCAGTACGCAAGAAGTACAAAGTCGTCACCGAAAAGAATGTGCCGATGAAGACCCGCGACGGCGTCACGCTCCATGCCGACGTCATCCACCCGGAGGGCCATGGTCGCTTTCCGGTGCTACTGAGTCGCACGCCCTACAGCAAGCGCGGACTCGACGATCCCAATGGCCCCAATCACCTCTACGCTCGGCATGGCTACATCTCGGTCATTCAAGACTGCCGCGGTCGGTTTGAGTCCGAAGGCGACTATGACACCATCTTTCAAGACATCGCCGATGGCTACGATGCCGTCGAGTGGGCCGCGCGGTTGCCCTGGTCCAATGGCCGCGTCGGCACCACCGGCCAGTCCTATCTCGGACTCACGCAATACATGATCGCCTGTAACGATCCCATGCCGCCGTCACTGCAAGCGATGGCCCCGGTCTCCGCGTCCTCCGACTATCACGCGAGTTGGATCTACCACACCGGCGGCGTGTCGCTGTGGGGCTGGATGGCGCCTTATGCCATCTTCAAGGGACTCAATACTCTCAAACGCCAAGGGCGCACCGACCTGATGGAGAAAATGAAGGAGTATGTCGAGGGCGGCGAGTTTCCGATCCCGCGTAACACCCGCTTCGGGCTGAACGCCTTCACGCCGCTGACCGACAAATGGTATCGCCACTTGCCGATCAAGGACTGGGGCGAGCTGCTCAAGGAGACCGCGCCCTATTTCGCGGAACACATCAAACAGGCCGACGACGGCCCCTACTGGCATCGCGCCAACGTGAACCGTCATGCCGCCAGTGTCAGCGTACCAATGCTGCATGTCACCTCGTGGTATGACATCTTCGCCGAAGGAGGCATGAACGCCTATCAAAGCATCAAGGCCAACAGCCGTTTCGCCCAGGCCCGCAACGGCCAACGCCTCATCATCGGCCCGTGGGGCCATCTGTTGCCCTATACCGTCCCCAGCTCGCGCGGCACTGGTGACATTGATTTCGGCGACTCCGCGTTGATTGATCTGACGGAAACGCAGCTCCGTTGGTTCGACTACTGGCTCAAGGATGTCAAGAACGGCATCATGGACGAACCGCCAGTGACGATCTTCACACTGGGAGAGAACCGCTGGCAGACACTCTCCGACTGGCCGCCCCCGGCGATGCGCCAGGTGCGCTATTTCCTGCATAGTCACAAGGGCGCGAATTCCCTACGCGGAGATGGGACGCTCTCGACCGTGCCACCGAGCACCCAACGCGCGGACACCTACGTCTACGACCCCAACGATCCCGTCCCGTCGCTCGGCGGCAACAACCTCACCATCGACATCGGCGTGCAGGATCAGCGCCCAGTGGAAGAGCGCAACGATGTGCTGGTCTACACCTCGGCCCCGCTGGAGCAGCCACTGGAAATCACCGGACCAGTGACAGTCGCGCTGTGGGCCTCGTCCTCGGCGGTGGACACCGACTTCACGGCCAAGCTCGTGGATGTGCATCCCAACGGCTACGCGCAAAATCTGCTTGATGGCATTCTGCGCGCGCGCTATCGGGAGTCGGAGAGCACGCCCACACTCATGGAGGCGAAAAAGCCCTATCTGTTCACCATTGACCTGTGGGCGACGAGCAACGTGTTCCTGCCGGGCCACTGCATGCGGCTGGAGATCAGCTCCAGCAACTTCCCGCGGTTCGACCGCAACCTCAACACCGGCGAGCGTTTTGGCGAGGGCAGCACAGGGGTGCCCGCGCAACAGACCGTTTTTCATCAGGATGACATGGCGTCATACGTGCTCTTGCCGGTTATTCCGCGATAACGGTAAATGAGACGACACCACACAATCGCGCGACCCGACGCCGCGCGACAAAGGAGCAAGAGACATGGGACTCAACACGTTCGAAGAGGTTGAACAGATTCAGCAACTCAAGGCCCGCTACTTTCGGCTCATGGACCAGAAACGCTGGGACGAGTGGCGCGAGCTTTTCACGGAAGATGTGACGGCGGTGTATCACGGCGTCCCCGGCAACCGTCGCAGTGACGGCCTCACGGAACTAAAATGTAATGGA
>JABFSC010000677.1 GCA_013140885.1 Deltaproteobacteria bacterium
AGCGCGCCTGCAAAACAATCTGAGTCTCCCCGTGAGCGTGGGTACGGGGCTTATCCTTCACGACAATCTCCACATCCTTGTCGAGGTAATTCAGAAAGCGGCATAGCTGGTCGAGCGAAAAGTTCTTCAGTTGTCCGTGCATCAAGGCGGACACTTTATGGGGAGAAACGTATTGGCTCCTGAAACTCCACGTCGAGAGTCGCCTGCTCACCCGGTTCAAGACAAAGCAGAATCGAAATCTGCGCCAAGGAATCTTCGGTTACGCGGCGGAGAAATCCCCACGCATAATCATGGCGCTCGCCTTTGGATTGGCCGTGGAAGGTATGATCGACAATTTTCACCCGAATAGCGGCGGGGTTATAGCGATAAACAAAACAAGCAGCGGCGGGATGGGTCTGTTCGTAGACCGCCAAAGCTGCCGCAATGTCTTTAACGGCTTGGTCGGACTCTTGCCGCATCATAACCATAAGAGTTCCCTTCCTCACATCCAGCTAATCCGCCCACGCGATGATCTTCAAAAAGAACTTCCGCCTCTTCAAACCGCTGATACGCGATACGATAGAACGTCCGCGGAATCGGTCTCGTCAGGGTACTCATGTTACGCAGCCGCGAGTTTTCCCTTCGAAAACCTCACGTTACGAACTCGAGAATTTAAGGTCGCACTATTTTCGGTAACCCGAATAACCCTGCAACGTTCCCTATGTCGCTATTTCTGGGGTTGGCTACCTTACTCGCCCTCGAAGTAGTCGGTGTCGATCTTCTTGAGTTCGTACATACCCGTGCGAGTCACCGCGACGTTATGGTCGACCATCAACGCGGTGAGCATGTCGCCGTCAATTAGGATAATCTTCGTCGCGATGACGTTCACGTAATCAAGGGCGTCTCGCGAGTAGTTCGAGGTCGTGATGAAGATTCCTTTGTTCGCACGCTGGCCTTGAAGAGCGCCAGCGAACTTCTGAATCTCTGGACGACCAACCGTGTTCTCCCAGCGTTTTGCTTGCAGATAGATGACATCAAGACCAAGTTGATCTTCCTTGATGATTCCATCAATGCCACCGTCTCCGCTGCGTCCGATGGCGCGCCCTGCGTCTTGACGAGAGCCTCCGTAGCCCATGGCTACAATAAGATCGACGACCAAGCGTTCGAAGAACGTAGGAGAAGCCATCCTCACTTGTTCAAGCAACTCTGTCTCAAGATTCTTGCGCACCCGCTGGTACGCCTCAGCCATGGCGTCTTCTGGCGTTTGCTCGAACGTGGATTCGACTTGCAGGGCTTTGGAGTCATCACCTGGCTCCTTGCTGCGAGTGCGAAAAGCACGGAACGACTCGTATTGATTCAGAAGATTGTTATCGATCCGAATAGGCTTCTTGGCGAGAAAAGCCTGACCTTCAGCGGTGATCCGCAAGACCCCGCGCTTTGGAGACTCAAGGAGACCAGCTTGCTTGAGATAACTCCGAGCCCAACCCACGCGGCTGCCAAAAACGTGAGCAGTGCCACTTGGCAGGAGTTCCGCTCGCTCATCATCGTTGAGGTTGAACTCGTCTGCGAGTCGGTCCACTGCTTCTCTGAACGGATGCTCCGCGCCGTCGCTCGCGAACGTGAGCAGAGGAAGCATTACGGTCTGATAGTCAGGGATTGGCATGGGACGTACTGGAGTCTCTACAAGTGAGTTTGCTGCCACCTAACCGGCGCTCTATCCTGATAAGCGTCAATTCTTACCAACCACGAAAACCTCCCGTAATATCCACCAGCTCTCTTCATCATGTCAAGCCGCTCCTCCTTGGTGAAGGAGTCCAGTCGGATAGTACCCCTGCTCATCCCGCCACGGAGTGTGACTTTCGCTTTGCTAAGTTTTAGCCACCCCCCAAAACCAAACAAGGGGCTTTCGCCCCTTGTCCACACCGTCGCTAACCCGATAACCGCAAGCGAAGTGCTACTTGTTCGCGAGGATCGTCACACAACCAACCGACCCTGGCCCGCCCAGGTTGTGGGCGAGACCGACTTGCGCATTCTTCACTTGTCGCGCGCCCGCTTTGTTCCACAGATGTTGCGACACTTCGTAGATCATACGGATGCCCGTCGCGCCAATCGGATGGCCGAAGGATTTCAGCCCGCCGGAAGGATTGACCGGAATCTCACCGCCAATCGCCGCGCGTCCTTCCTCGACATAACGCCAGCCTTCGCCTTTCTTCGCGAGGCCGAGGTCTTCAATGTTCAGAATCTCGGTGATCGTGAAGCAGTCGTGGCATTCGACGAGATCAATATCCTTCACCGTCATCCCGGATTGCTCGTAGGCCGATTGCGCGGCTTGGGCTGTGGCCGGGAAACCCGTGTACGCGAAGCCAGGCTTCAGATAGGGCTCACCTGACGTGACCGCGAGACCAACGCCTTTCACCAATAGCGCATCAGGTCGGAAGGATTTCGCGATATCCGCGCGACAGATAATCGCCGCCGCCGCGCCGTCCGTCGTGGGGCAGCAGTCGAACAAGCCGAGTGGGCTACAGATCAACGGCGCATTGATGACTTGGTCTTCCGTCACTTCCATCTGGAAGTGCGCTTTCGGGCTCATGGTGCCGTTGTGGTGGTTCTTCATCGCCACTTTGGCCAGTGCGCGTTTGTCGATGCCATACGTGGAGAAATACCGATTCGCCGCCATCGCGAACAGCGACGGCGCGGTGGTGCCATAGCCCACCACGGGATGGTTGCCAAAGGTGCCGAGCCCGCGCTGACCAGAGTCGCGCAGTTTCTCGAACCCCAGGGCAAGCACGACATCGTACATGCCCGATGCCACCGCCATGCACGCATTGCGGAAGGCATCCATGCCGGAGGCGCAGTAGTTTTCGACGCGGGTAATGGGGATGTTGAACAGTTTCAAGGGATCGGCCAAGGCGTTCCCGGCGTTGGCGGAACTGAGCGTCCCGACCCACGCGGCCTGGATTTGGCTGGGGTCAATGCCCGCATCGGCGTAAGCGTCATGCGCCGCCATGACAATCATATCCTCGGCGCTCTGGTCGTAGTTCTCTCCGAACTTGCTACAGCCCGCGCCAATCACTGCTACTTTGTCTCGAATGTTCATTGTGTGGCCTCCTTTCCGAAATCAGGTTACAGGGGTCAGGGTACAGGGGCCGGTCAGGGAGGTAAAGCATGACTCCCGTCGCCCCTTCCTAATCCGTTCTTATTTATTGATGGGGCGCGCTTTCCAAAAATAGTTCTTCAGTCCATAGCCTTCGTGGTATTTGCGAAACGTGAGTTCCAACGGCATGCCGATTTGCACCCGTTCCGCTTCACAGTCGGCCATCTGGACATAGACGCGGCCACCACCATCTAGCTCAATCACCGCGTGCGTGGTGGGCGGGTCCGGGGTTTCAGTCAGATAGTCGTGCGTGAACGTGAAGAGCGTACCGCGACGGGGGAGTTTGATTTCTTGCAACCCGTCCCGATAGCCGCATTCCACGCAAATCCGATGAATCGGGAATTGAATGGTGTTGCACTTCGGACACTTGCCGCCATGCAGCGGGAGAATTTCCTTCTGGTCGCGGAGCAACACCACCGGGGTCGAAACATCGGTGGTCGTGTAATCCTTCTTCATCAGTTTACGGAACCGCGCGTATTTGCCGTAGGACGACAAGGTCCGTTTGATCTCAATCTGCGAGAAGACGCTACGGGCCACACGGAACCCGGAGATCGCATCGGTCACCCGGAAGATCGCGGCATCGCCCCCATCGCCATAGCCCGCCACTAAAATGAGGTCGCCCGGTTTCGCGCGTTCAAGCACCGCCGCCAACAAGACCAGCGGTTGCGCGGTTCCGGCATCACCAATGGTGCTCCAAAACGTATCTTGTACTTGCGTTTTGACATCGAGTCCCAAGCCTCGTAACGCGGCTTGCAGCACGCGCTGACTGGGAGCGGCGATGGCGGCGTTAGCAATGTCTTTCGTCGTCAGATTGCATTTCTTGAGGACGCCTTGCACGGCGGCGGCGATGAACCGGTTGTAGCCGAACTTGGTCTCGAACGCGCCAGGAAAGGAGCGGGTGTAGTCCTGCTCTTCCGTGCGCCAGGTCCCAAGAAATTCCTGGCTGATGCTGTAGGTGCCCACCACTTCGGCGAGGACATTGTCGGTGCCGACCAGAATCGCGCCACCGGCATCACCGTAGGTCTGTTCTTGTTGAGAGTCCGGCTCGCCCATGCGCGAATCACCAGAACAGACGAGGATCGATTTTCCGGGCGACACCAGATCAAGCGCGGTCAACAACGCTGACGTGCCCGCGCGCAAGGTGTCGGTGAAATCCATCGTGCGAATTTCGGAGTTCGCATCGAGCACCGTCGCGACCGTGACCGCCGCTTGCTTTTCACGGTACGGGGAGGTGGTGGATGCAAAAAAGACCCCGCTAAGCGACTGTGGGTCGCGTTCGCCCAGCGCGTCGATAGCGGCGTTGACCGCCAGCGTTAAACTATCTTCATCGAAATTCGCGACGGACCGTTCTCCGCCCAACGACGCGATGCCCCACTCCTTCGCCATGACATCGCGCGGCAGACGATAGGTGGGGACGTAGGTTCCATAGGACACAATACCTGCCATTCACTACCTCCTGGGACTCGAACGTTTTATTCTTTTTTTACTTGTCACTCAGTCGGCTATACGGATCGCCGTTGCTCAGCGAAAATCCATCCACCAGCAGATTGGCTCCGGTAATATAACTGGAGGCCGCCGACGCCAAGAAAATACAGGGCCACGCCACTTCCTGACCAGTGCCGAACCGCTTCAGGGCGGTCGAGTTCGCCACCTTCGTTTGCAACTCCTTCGTCGGCCACAGGACTTCCATCACCCCCGGAGTCTCGATTGGCCCAGGAGAAATGCAGTTCACGCGGATGCCATACTTGGCCCATTCTATCGCCAGCGAGCGCGTCAGATTGACCACTCCAGCCTTCGCCGCGCCGTAATGGCTCATGGTAGCCGCACCGTAGACGCCAGAGTCGGACGACACGTTCACAATGCAGCCGCCGGTCTTCTTGTCCATCATGACCTTCGCCACCGCCTTGGAAAAGAGAAACGTGCCCGTGAGATTGATACTCACGATCGCATTAAAGCCATTGGCGGAAATGTCCTGCGCATGGGCGACAAAACTCGCGCCCGCATTATTGACCAAGGTGTCAACGCGGCCCCACAGTTCCACGGCTTTGTTGACCACCGCCTCCACTTGATCGTTCTGCCGCACATCGCAAATCATTGCTTCGACCGTCCCTCCCTCTTTGCGGATGCCCTCGGCGACGGGTCCCAGATGGTCCATCGTGCGGCTGGTAATCAGCACCTTCGCCCCACGCTGACAAAATTCCCGTGCAATGTCAGCACCGATCCCTGTCCCGCCACCAGTGACAATCGTGACTTTCCCACTGATATCGAACGCCTTGTCATTCATAAGATTCACTCCTAAAAATTTCCCGACTCCGAACTGCCCTCACCCGACACTGCGCAGCCAACTCTTGCCGCCGTCCGTCGTTCGCACGATCGTGCCATAACCCCCAACGATCCAGCCATTGTTGGCATCAAAGAAATGAATCGCGCGCAGCCAAGCGACGGACGGGATGCCCAACGGCGTCAGCTGCCATTTCCCTTCTTGCAGTTTGAGGACCCGCGCACTCGCTCCCACGATCCAGCCGTCAGCTCCAGTCAGACGCAGCGCATAGAAGGAATCCGTCGTCGTTGTTGACAGCTCTTCCGCCGTATAGTTCCAGGTCTGACCACCGTCCGTGGTTTTGGCGATTTTGCCTTCGAGCCCGACCACCGTGCCTTCCAGCGCATTGGCGAACCGCACGCCAAACCAGGTGGGGAAGTTCAACGCATCATCAATCCCCGCCTGACCAAGCAACGTGTTTTGTTGCTCTTTCCAGGTCGTGCCCCCATCAGCCGTGTGGTAAATTTTCCCGAACTCGCCCACCATCCAGCCGGTCTTCTCGTCGAGGAAATAAATATCGAAGAGGGTGGGGTCCACCAGCGCCAAGGTCGATTCCTCGCTCACGCCTTCGACGGACGCCTCGATGCGCCGTTCTTCCCATGACGTCCCACCGTTGCTCGTGTACAGATAGGTGGCTTGTTGCGCCACGGCCCAGCCGCGATCCTTATCAAGGAAGGCCATCGCGAAGATCGACAGCGGGATGCCGCTCTCCTGTTTTTTCCATGTTTCTCCGCCGTCGGCGGTGTGGAGGATGATGCCCCCTTGTCCGGAAATCCAGCCGTTTTGCGCGTCGGCGAACTGCACGTTGTACAGGGCGAGATCCGTCCCGCTCTCCCGCACCCGCCACTGCTTGCCGCCATCAGTGGTCAAGAGAATTTTCCCGTTATAGCCGACCACTATCGCTTTGTCCGGCGACAACGCTTTTACATCGTAGAATTTATCCGAGAGCAGAAATGGGCGCGTCGCGGGTGGATCGTATTTCGCATCTTGATGGCAGGCCGTGAGCAGACTCAAGAACAGTGGGAGCAACCAGAAGCGTACGGAGTGACTCATAAATGGCGGGTGTCCTTCGATGGCGAAAGTGTCCCCTCTCTACCTGCTTCACCTCCCCTTTGCAATGAGCCCCGACCGCCCCTTCCCCTTTCTGCTTCGCGCTGACGTGTTATAATCCGCGCGGTTTTGGTGCAGCCACCATTGAACGCAACGAGTTACCCAAGAAAAGAGGAAAGTCATGGCAAAAGCAGACAAGATTATCTACACGAAGACCGATGAAGCCCCGATGTTGGCGACCTATTCGTTCCTGCCCATCATCAACGCCTTTTCCAAGGCGGCGGGCGTGAGCGTGGAATTGCGCGACATCTCCCTGGCCGGACGGGTGATCGCCGTGTTTCCCGAATATCTGACCCCACAGCAGCGGCAGCCCGATGCCTTGACCGAACTCGGCGAATTGGCCAAGACGCCCGAAGCGAACATCATCAAGCTCCCCAACGTCAGCGCGTCGCTCCCTCAACTGAAGGCGACGATCAAGGAGCTGCAAAGCCAGGGCTACAAATTGCCTGACTATCCAGACGACCCGAAGACCGACCAGGAAAAAGAGGCCAGAGCCCGCTACGACAAGGTGAAAGGCAGCGCCGTGAATCCGGTGCTGCGCGAAGGCAACTCGGACCGCCGCGCGCCGCTCTCCGTGAAGGCGCATACGCGCAAGCACCCACACAAGATGGGCGCATGGACGGCGGACTCCAAGACCCACGTCTCTCACATGAATGGCGGCGATTTCCGCTCCAATGAGAAGTCCCTGACGATCCCAGCGGCCACCGAGGCGCGGATCGAGTTCGTCGCGGCCGACGGCAAGGTCACCGTGTTGAAGCCGAAAGTGCCGTTGCAGGCCGGCGAAGTGCTGGATGCCACGTTTATGAGCAAGAACGCGCTGCGCACCTTCCTTGAAGAGCAGATTGAGGATGCCAAGAAGAGGGGCGTGCTGTTCTCGTTGCACCTGAAAGCCACGATGATGAAGGTGTCCGACCCGATGATCTTCGGGCATGCGGTGACGGTGTACTACAAGGATGTGTTCGCGAAGCATGGCGAGACGCTGGCGAAACTGGGCGTCAACCCCGACGACGGAATCGGCGACCTCTACAGTAAGATTACGGCGCTGCCAGCAGACCTCCGCAAGGCCATCGAAGCCGACATTCAAGAGGTCTACAAAAAGCGGGCGCCAATGGCGATGGTGAACTCCGACCGGGGGATCACCAACCTGCACGTTCCCAGCGACATTATTA
>JABFSC010000655.1 GCA_013140885.1 Deltaproteobacteria bacterium
CCGCCTCTGCCCGTCCTTATCCGCAGAGCCGCTCAATCTCCTTAATGGTCTAACGGCTGGGAGCTAGAGCGGGGTCACAGGATGTTCTCCCGGAGTTATTGAGCAATTACGAAAAGATCTTCCACAGGATGGCGACGGTCATGGCAAGGTTAAAGCCGATCATCCACTTCAAAAGGTTTTGTTCTCCTCGTATGGCGATCAACTCGCCTTCAATGCGACCGAAGCGGTTCTCCGCGCTGGCGATGGCTTCAGCCGCCTTGCGGGCTTTCTCTTCACTTGCCCCTGCTTCCTTCAGTGCGTCGTAAACCTCGGAAATCATCGTACTCATGCTGGCACCGTAGCATTTGCCGTCCATATCTTGTAGTCACCCATTCGCCTTCTTTAGAAAATAGGGCGCTCCGGTTCTCTGCCGAAGGAAGTTGAACAATGAACGGCCAAAATCGCAAGGACATCCGACCTGGACTCCAGGTCGAGATCGTTATGAAACAGGATCAACGCAGTGGAAAAAGAACGCGCGGGATCGTCAAGAACCTGCTGACGAGCGCGGCTCATCATTCACGTGGGATTAAAGTGCGCCTGGAGACCGGCGAGGTGGGGCGAGTGCAAGAGATCGTCGAGTGACGGCGGAAGCCGAACATCATTTTGAAAAGACCGCATAACGTAAAAAGGAGGAGCAACATCATGAGACTGAAGAAACCACGAGTGACCCCCATCGATGAATCGCAATGGAGTGATTCGGTGAAAGAAACTCTCCGTCAGATCAAAGTCGGCCAGGGCGCGGTGCCGAATATCTTTAAGACCCTCGCCCATCATCCCGACCTGCTGAAACGCTGGCTGGTGTTTGGCAATCATGTCCTGTTCAAATCGACCCTTCCCGCGCGTGAACGGGAGCTGATCATCCTGCGCATCGGCTGGCTATGTGAGGCCGAATATGAATGGGCGCAGCATGTACGGATTGGCAAACAGGTGAAGCTGACCGATGACGAAGTGCATCGTATTAAAGTCGGCCCCACCGCCGCTGGCTGGAGCGAACAGGACAAGCTGTTACTCGAAGCGACCGATGAGCTGTACAAGGATGCCTTCATTACCGATGCGACGTGGCAAGGGCTGAGCAAGCTCTACAACACGCAGCAACTGATGGACATCGTCTTCGCGGTGGGGCAATACAACCTCGTGTCGATGGCCCTCAACACGCTCGGCGTGCAACTTGATCCTGATCTGAATACGTCGTTCGCGAATACGTAGGATGGGACCTAAATATGTAAATAGGTAAAACGTAAAGGGGAGGAGCGGTTACGCTTTACGTCTTACGTCTTATTTTTTCGAGGAGCATCTATGTCAGACCGACTCAGGGGAAAAATCGCTATCGTCGTGGGGGCCGGGCAAACTCCTGGTGAGACCATTGGCAATGGCCGGGCAAGCGCGATCCTCTATGCCCGTGAAGGCGCGAAAGTGATGGTCGTGGATCGTCGCCTCGAATCCGCCGAGGACACGTGCCAGATGATCGCGAAAGAGGGTGGGGGTGACGCCTTCGCCTTTCAAGCCGATGCCACCAACAGCGATGATTGCAAGAAGATGGCCGAATCGTGCGTCCAGCGCTTTGGCCGTATCGACATTCTGCATAACAACGTCGGGATTGGCGACAACGACGGCGGGCTCAATCAGGTGACGGAAGAAGCCTGGGACCGCATTCTCGGCGTGAACATGAAAAGCGTCATCATGCCGTGTAAGCATGTGATTCCGATCATGCGCGGCCAACGCAGTGGAGCGATCGTCAACATTTCGTCCATCGCCGCGGTCTGTAACGTCGGCATTCTCGCCTATAAAACCTCCAAGGCGGGGGTAAACGCGATCACTAATCAGCTGGCCCTGTCCAATGCCAAGTATGGTGTCCGTGTGAATTGCATCATGCCGGGCTTGATGGACACGCCGATGGCGATTGAAGGCATCTCGAAAGCGCGTGGGGTTTCCAGGGAACAACTGCGGAAAGAACGTGACGGAATCGTGCCGTTGGGGGCGAAGATGGGGACCGGTTGGGATATTGCCCATGCCGCGCTCTTTCTGGTCTCTGATGAAGCGAAGTTCGTGACCGGCGTGATTCTACCGGTCGATGGCGGGCAGAGTGCGCGGATTGGCTGAGCGCTATCCCCAATGCGGAATCGGCTTGCCGGTGATCAGGCTCCACCGCCGAATGTCTTCCTCATTGTCCCGCTGACACAACTCAACAATAGCGTGCGGGTCTGTCTCTCCAAGGAAGAGGCAAGCCCGCCATGCTGTTCCTCGGAAATTGTGACTGGCTTTTCCATGCCACTCGCGCAGCCACACCGTGACTTGTTCCGACTCCGCCGTGAGTCGCGGTTGTAGGGCCGTGACCTCGCGTGCGCGCCATGCGTCGCTCCAGTTCTCCGAGGTGACTTTTTTCTCCCGCAACAGGCGGAGTGTTTCTCGCAATTCCGTGGCGACCTTTTCTCGTGACTGGGAGGTCAATCGCGTCATAATCCAGGTGCAGACGAAGGAAAAGGCCACGGTGACGAGAAAAGCCAAGATGGGGATCGGGTCACCCGCTATCAAGGTGCGGATGGCGGTCTGTCCACCAACCCACAGGGCCCAGAACCACACCACGGGCAACAGCACGAGCGCAATTCGCAAACCAATGGTGAGTCGTGTTTGGAGGGGAACGCGAGGCGGGTGGGGGGTCAACCGCTGTCGCAAGCGCGTGATGCTGAGGACGTTGGCGAACCCAAAGAGCGCAAATCCCATGCACAGCAGTGTGAGCGACAGGGTGCTATAGACCGCCAGCAACATACGTTATCCGCTTGTCCCGTAGCGTTCAGCCGTCAGCTCTCAGCTATCAGCAAAAAGAAGGAGCGACACACTGTCCGTACTTTCTTGTCTGGCTGATGGCTGAATGCTGATAGCCGAGAGCTGCCTTACAGATTGCTGACTTCCACTTCAAGCAACTTGCCATACTTCGCGATCGCCCGTTCACGCTGCGAGATCAGATGACCAGTGGGGAATTTGCTATCCGCGCCTTTGTACTCTCGGAGCACTTGTCGGGCGACGGTCACTTTATGCACTTCCGTCGGCCCGTCCGCCAAGCTGGTCATAAAGGATTCCACCATCTGCGCCGAGAACGGCATCTCGTTCGAGAGCCCCAGCGCTCCGTGCAGCCGCAGGGCGCGATAGACGACATCGTGGTACACCTTGGGCATCAGCGCCTTGATGGCGGCGATGTCTTTGCGCACCTTGCGATAGTCCTTGTATTTGTCGATGCGCCACGCGGTGCGCAACACGATCAAGCGAAACTGCTCCATCTCCATCCACGAGTCGGCGATTTGCTCCTGCACCATTTGCTTGTTGGCCAGGACCTCGCCTTGTGTCTGGCGGGACAACACCCGCTCGCACATCATGTCGAACGCCTTCTTGACTTGACCGACGGTGCGCATGGCGTGATGAATGCGCCCACCACCGAGCCGCGTTTGCGCGACCTCGAATCCTTGTCCGCGTTGTCCCAGCAAGTTCTCGCGTGGGATTTTCACGTCTTCGTAGCGAATATACGCATGCTCGCCATCCTCGGCATGCTCGGTTCCCAACCCGACGTTGCGAATGATGTTGACTCCAGGCGTGTCGGTGGGCACCAGGAACATCGACATCTTTTGATAAGGAGGCGCGTCGGGATCGGTGACGACCATCGCGATCAGGAACGAGGAATAGCGGGCATTCGAGGAGAACCACTTCTCACCGTTAATGACCCAGAAGTCACCCTTGAGGTCCGCGCGACAGGTGAACATTTTGGGGTCCGCGCCCGCATGCGGCTCGGTCATGGAGAAGCACGAGACGATCTCGTTGTTGAGGAGTGGCGTGAGATACTTCTGCTTCTGCTCTGGCGTGCCGTAATGCGCGAGGATTTCCGAGTTGCCGGTGTCCGGCGCTTGCGTGCCGAAAACGGTGGGCGCGAAACGCGAGCGTCCCAGAATCTCATTCATCAAGGCGAGCTTGAGTTGCCCGTAGCCTGGGCCACCTAACTCTGGTCCCAAATGACATGCCCAGAGTTTGTGTTTTCTGACTTCGGCTTGCAGGGGCCGCACCAGCTTGTGGTTGCGGGGATTGTGAATGTCATACGGGCTTCCCAGGATGTGATCGAGCGGTTCGACTTCGTTGCGCACGAACTGGTCAATCCAGTCCAGCTCTTTCTGAAATTCGGCGTCAGTCTCAAAATCCCACGACATAACAGGTCCTCCTTAAGGTGGGCCGGACTGTAACATCTGGAGTGACTGGACGGCAAGCGAGTCTTCAACGGGCGTCAGGAAACAAGGACGTGATTTCAACCCTTGTAGAGTCACTCATTCTCAGGCATGCTCTGCCTGAAACTACCTACTAAAGGAGGGTGACAACAATGTCGTATGATGTGTTGATCAAAAACGGAACAGTCGTTGATGGAACTGGGGCCCCGCGTCAACGCGCGGATGTCGCGATCTCCGGGGGGAAAATCGCCGCTATTGGCAAGGTGACGGAAGGCGCGAAGCGGGTCATTGATGCTTCGGACCTAATTGTCTCTCCGGGATTCGTTGATCCCCACACGCACTATGATGCCCAGATCTGCTGGGACCCAATGTTTACCTCCTCGTCGTGGCACGGCGTGACCAGTCTTGTCATGGGCAACTGCGGGGTCGGCTTGGCGCCGTGCAAGCCCGAAGCGCGCGAGATCGCCGCTTGGGATTTGGTCAACGTCGAGGCCATCCCGTTTGACGTGCTCGCCAAAGGAGTTACTTGGGACTGGACCACGTTTCCCGAATACATGAACGCGGCCCAAAAACGCGGAGTTGGTCTGAACGTCGGTTTCATGGCTCCGCTCACGCCGTTCCGACATTTTGTGATGGGCGAAGAGTCGATGGATCGCGCGGCCACTCCTGAAGAGACCGCGAAGATCAAGGCGCTGATTCGTGAAGCGATGCTCGCTGGCGCGATGGGACTCTCGACCACCAATGGCCCACAACATATCGGTTATCAAGGTCGCCCGCTGGCCTGCCGCCTCTCCAGTCGCGAGGAGCTGACGGCCTATTGCAACGTGCTGAAGGAACTCGACCGTGGCGTGATCGAACTGGCCCTCAATGATTCCCCCAGCATGGTCTCCGAGAGTGACTATGACCTGCTGAATCACTTGCTCACGGAAAGCAACCGCCCCGTGACGTGGTTGGCGCTGCTCAACCGGGATGACAAACCGGAAATGTGTCTGGACACGTTGCGCCAAACCGAATCGCTGCTCAAACGTGGCGCGATCCCGCAAGTCACCTGTCGCCCGCTGATTATCCAGATTAACCTGCGCAATCCCTTTATCTTCGCCAACATGCCGTCGTGGAAGCCCGCCTTTAACCAGACGGTCGAAACGCAGATCAACCTCTATCGTGATGGCGCCTTCCGTACCGCTTTCCGCAAAGCGTTGCAGGAGCCGCGCATCTTCTCCGACAAGACGCTCTGGAGCCGCCTCAATGTGAAAGAGGTCACGAATCCCGCCATGAAGTCACTGGAAGGGAAGAGCGTGGCGCAGGTCGCCCAAGACCGGCAAGCGGATCCACTTGATACCTTCTTCGAACTCGCGATCGAGGACAAGCTGGATATCCAGTTCACCATGGAGTTGTTTAACGCCGACGAAACCCGCATTCCGGAATTGATTACTGATTCGCGCACGATGATCGGCCTGTCGGACGGTGGCGCGCATGTCGATATGCTGTGTGACGCGGGCTACTGTACCTATCTGATCGGGACGTGGGTCCGCGACCGGAGCGCGATCACGTTGGAACATGCGATACGCAGGATCACCTCCGAGCCAGCGAATTTCTTTGGTCTCAAGGACCGAGGTCGTCTCGCGGTGGGCATGGCGGCGGACGTAACCATTTTTGACTACAACACCATCGGCTCCGGGAAACGCGCCGAGATGCGACATGACCTGCCGGGTGGTGGTCGCCGTTTGGTGATGCCCGCGAAGGGCGTGAGCTACACGCTGGTCAATGGCCAGGTGCTGCTCGAAGACGGTAAGCATACCGGTGTTCTGCCGGGGCAAGTCCTCCGCGGTGGCATGTAAAATCCTACCCAATGCACGCAACTTCCAATGGCAGGACAGTCAATGTTCCTGCCATTGGCTTTTTAGCCCCATGCAATCGAGGAAGAGTTCAGAACTAAGAATGAAAATTTTTTCCTGTTTCTCAACTCTCAACTCTCAACTCTCAACTCTTTTTGAGGAGGTTCGACAATGGCTCGCCCGATTGATGTCTACTATTGGCCCACGCCGAATGGCTGGAAAGTGACGATTCTACTCGAAGAACTCGGCGCTCCCTACAACATTATCCCCATCAATATCGGCAAAGGGGAACAGTTCAAGCCCGAATTTCTCAAGATTTCGCCGAATAACCGCATGCCCGCGTTGGTGGACCACGAGCCACTTGGCGGTGGAGAGCCGCTGGCCATTTTCGAGTCCGGCGCGATGATGGAATATATCGCCGAGAAGCACGGCAAGTTCCTGCCCAAGGACCCCCGTGGCAAATACGAAGTGTTGCAATGGGTGTACTGGCAAATGGCGAACCTGGGCCCCAATTCGGGACAAGCCAATCATTTTCGCCACTATGCCCCGGAGAAAATCGCCTACGGCATCAATCGGTACACGGATGAAGTGAATCGGCTCTACGGTGTGATGAACACGCGACTGGCGGATCGCGAATATCTCGCGGGTGCGTACTCGATTGCCGACATGGCGTCTTGGCCGTGGATTGTGCCCTATGAGCGCGTGGGGCAGGACTTGAACGATTTTCCGCACCTCAAGCGGTGGTTTGAAGCCTTGAAAGCGCGCCCCGCCGTGGATCGTGGCTATAAAGTCGGCGCGGAGTTACGACAAGAGATGAGCGAAGAGGCGAAGAAAGTGCTCTTCGGACAACGGGCACGGCAGTAGCGTCCACGCAGGAGGAAGAATCCATGAAGTTGCAAGACAAAGTCGCGGTGATCACAGGCGGTGCGAGCGGCATGGGGCAGGCCACGGCATTACGCTTTCTTGAGGAAGGCGCGCGCGTCGTCGTCGCCGATTTCAACGAAGCGAATGGCAAGGCCACCGTTGCCCTGGCCGCGAAAGCTGGTCAAGGCGACAAGATTCGTTTCATCCGCACGGATGTCGCGAAAGAGGCGGATGTCAAAGAGATGATCGACTGCGCGATGTCGAGTTTTGGGCGGCTCGACATCGTGTTCAATAACGCTGGTGTTGGTGGGGCGATTGGGCCGGTGTGGGATATCGAAGAGGACGAGTGGGACTATACGTTCGATGTGCTGGTGAAAGGCGTGTTCTTCGGGATTAAGCACGCGGCGCGCGTGATGAAGCAACAAGGGCAGGGTGGGGCGATCATCAATACCGCTTCGACCGCTGGCCTGAGTGGTGGCTCTGGTCCGTTGGTCTATTCCGCCGCCAAAGCCGCGGTGATCAATCTAACGAAAGCCTCGGCTGTGCAACTGGCACCGGACCGGATTCGCGTGAACGCGATTTGTCCAGGAGGAATCGTGACGGGCCTGACCGATCAGGGCAATCCCGAAGAAGCGAACAAGCGCATGGCGACGTTTCAGCCGTGGCCAGAGGCTGGGCAAGGGAAATATATCGCGGGCGCGGCGTTGTTTTTGGCCAGTGAGGATGCGGGCTTCGTGACCGGTGAGGCGCTGGTGGTGGATGGCGGGCTCACGGCGATTGGCC
>JABFSC010000315.1 GCA_013140885.1 Deltaproteobacteria bacterium
GTGGTGTGCAGCGTGGAAATCACGCCTTGCCCATTCCATACTCCCGTCTCGGCGACAAACGTTTTCACATCCCGCGTGAGATCAAAAATTTGTACCTTCGTAGTGGTCTCAACCGTCAGTGTTTTTGCTTTAATCAACATAAGTGGCTTTCCTCATCCTTCCTCAATCGGCGGCCTGCTCGCCGCTGTTATCCTCTCCGTGCGCGCGCACGAAACGCCCCCAGCGCCATTAAAGGAAAATAGTTGCAATAGCCGTAATACCGTAAATAAAAATGTTGCGGAAATCCGGTGCCGGTGAACAAATCTTCCGACCACGATCCCGCCGACGCCTGCTGCGTCAGGAGATACTCAACCCCACGCACGACCTCGTCGCTCATTTCTTCTTCGGCGGCCAAGAGCCCCAGCAGCGCCCACGCGGTTTGTGAAGGCGTACTGTCCCCTTTCCCTGCTCGCTCCGGTTCCCAATACGAGAGACAATCCTCACCCCAGCCGCCGTCGGTATTTTGTCGCGCCTTGAGCCATGTGACAGCACGCCGCACGTAGGGAAGTGTCATATCTTCGCCGATGGCCCGCAGTCCAACTAACACTGACCACGTGCCATAAATATAATTGACGCCCCAGCGCCCCCACCATGAACCATCGCGCTCTTGCACGTTCCGCAAAAAAGTGAGTGCCCTTTGCGCGCGACCAAATTCCTTGTCGTACCCGAACGTCCCCATCATCTCCAACAAGCGACCAGCGAGGTCCGCCGTCGGTGGATCAATCATCGCCTTCAGGTCGCCAAACGGCATCTGGTTCCAGAGATCGAGCGTATTGTCGGTATCAAACGCACCCCACCCGCCGTTGCGGCTCTGCATCCCCAGGGTCCAATGCACGCCGCGTGCGAGCGCATGGTCTTTCTTGCGCTCATCAAGCCCTGTCACCCGCTTGAGTGTGAAAAGAATCGCCGCAGTGTCATCAACATCGGGGTACCAGTCATTGGCGAACTCAAATGCCCATCCGCCCGGCTCCAGTTCGGGATTCTTCACTTGCCAATCACCCGGCTTGAAAATCTGCTGGTCGATAATCCAATTCGCGGCTTTCGTCACCACCGGATGGTCAGTAGGCATGCCAGAATCTATCAACGCCTTCACCGCCCACACGGTATCCCACACTGGTGACACGCAGGGCTGAAAGAGCAGATGCCCGCCAGTATCCATGAGAAAGTCTTCAATCGCCTGAATCCCCTTGGCCACGGCGGGATGGTCATCACGATAACCAAGACTATGGAGCGCCATCACCGAGTTCAGCATGGCGGGTTGAATCCCGCCCCAGCCGCCGTTGACATCTTGATGATCCAACACCCAGCGTTCCGCTTTTTGGAGCGCACGTGGACGTAAGGGTTTTATCGGACTCCGGCCCAGGAACTTGAGTACTTTGTCCACTGTGATGAAGAAACTTTCCCACGAGAGTCCTGGAAATGAACGCGGGAAACTCAGATCGGATCGTTCTGGCGGGTCTTTCCACAATTCGGAGACGCCACGCTCTGGCGCGATCCGAATGTACGGCTGGCGCGCGAGAATAATGGTCAGCGGCACCACGGTGCCCCGCGCCCAACTCGACATTTCGTAAATGTTGACCGGGAACCACGGTGGCAGCAAATTCAGCTCCACCGGCACGGCAGGCACGCCATGCCACGGAAATTGTCCAAAGTAGGCGAGAAAAATGCGCGTGAACACTTGCGCTTGCGCGAGTCCGCCTTTGGCTAAAATGAAAGCGCGGGCCTTGACCAACGCGGGATGATCGGCGGCGTAGCCCGTGAGTTTCAGCGCGAAATAGGCCTCGATCGTGTTGCCTAAATGGCCAGGCCCTTTGTGGAACAGCGCCCACGCCCCGTCCTCGCCTTGCACTGACAACATGTGCTCGCAGAGACGACGATGCTTCTGTTCATCGACACGCCCCATGAAATGGTTGAAAAAGATGTACTCGGCATCCATCGTGGCATTGGCTTCGAGGGGATAATACCAATAGCCATCGGCGTGCTGCTCGCGCTCAAAGTATTCCCGCGCGCGAGTAATCGCGTTTTCAACACTCTGGAGAAATTCGTTCTTGGTTGATGGGGACCAGGAGGGGGACGACATGTTCTCTTCCACTACCACAACTTCCCTGCCTCGCGGCCTCCGGCCTCGGTCAATCTCACAGCCAAGAGAGGCAGCCCGGAGCAACTCTTCTCTCCGGTTTTTACAGTGGAAATTTTATAAAGGCTCACCCTGTCGGTGTCAACGCGCTGACCCGCTCTCGCCGTCAGCGTTCAGCACTCAGCGCTCAGCCTGAATTTGCTCGTTGCCGCACACGAGTCGGGGTCACCGGAGAAGAACCATGGAGAGCGATCAGCGATCAGCTTTCAGCAAAAAGATGTCTCATCTTCGGTATCTTCTTGTCCGGCTGACAGCTGAAAGCTGACCGCTGCGCGCTTTCCCCTGCATAGGTTTCGTTGCTCCAGAAACTCTGGTATCGTCCGCCAGGTTTGTGGTCGGAGGCATTAAGGATATGGCTCAGCGCATTTCTCACTGTTGGTTGTTTCTGCTCGCGGCACTCGTCTGCGCCCCGCCGCTCCACGCTGAGCCCAATCGCATTGCCTACGTCGATCCGACCGGCGACATCTACACTATCCAGCCCAATGGCGAGGGTCGCCGGAAACTCGCTTCCGGCGAGATGCTCCAAACCATCGCGTTTACGCCGCGCCCCATTCTGGATGAGGACAAAGGCTTCTACAGTTGGCCGGTCTGGTCACCAGACGGATCACGCATCGCGAGTTTCCGCCTCGTGGCGGGAGAAGACTCGCAAATCGACGGCCTCTACATGTTCGATGTCGCCAGCTCCCAGGTCCTCCATTCCTATAAAGCGCCAGGACTGCAACCGATCTACGCCTACTGGGCACCCAATAGCCAACATCTCGCGGTTCTGCTCGGCGGCAACGGCCCACTCTCTCTCGGCTTGTGGCCGCCACCAGCCGGCCAGCAGCCCAAAACCATCGCGCAGGGCATTCCTTTCTATTTCAACTGGCGAGCCGACGCCCAAGCCTTGCTTGTGCACACCGGTGGAGAACGAGACAGTAAAGAAGGTCACTCCGTCAGTATGGTTGATGTCGGCAGTGGTAAACGCACGGTGGTTTCTCGTGCTCCCGCGGTCTTTGGCCCGCCCTCGTGGTCACCCGATGGAAAATGGCTCGCCTATGGCGACCAGGTCGAGCAAAAAGAGAAGGCCGCCCAAACCGCGCTCATGGTCGCCGCGGCGGATGGGAGTGACGCGAAATCGCTCGGCACCTTCCCAGAAAAGATCACGATTGAATGGTCGCCCACCCAACCGCAAATCGCCATCGCGACCAGTGCGTTGGCCGAGGACCCCATCGTCGAAAACCTCCAGTTGGTCGATGTCCCCTCCGGTAAGGTGCGCATGCTCGTCAAGGAGCCGCTGGCTGGCTATTTCTGGTCACCAGACGGGACCCGCATTCTCTATGCGCGACGTAAACCAGATAGTTTCTTGTGGACCTGGTGCATCGTCGATGTGGCGGACGGTAAAATTTCCGAGGTCGTCGATTTTCTCCCGGCCCGCCCCATGCTGATTGTCTTTCAGTATTTCGATCAGTACGCGCTCTCGCATCGCTTGTGGTCGCCAGACGGCAAGCAGTTTGTGTTCTCTGGCAGTGCTGGCCCCGACGCCCATCCGGCGACCGCGATTCGCACCCCCGCGGTCTACGTCGTTGATGCCACCGCGCACGCCACTCCCAAGTCAGTCGCCGACGGTCATATCGCATTCTGGTCCCCGCGCTGACCGCTCCCCACCTTTTTTTGGTCAAAAAATCAGCAGTGCCCATCTTCTAGGCACCGCTCACGCGGTCGCACCGCCGTCGCTCCACTATTTCCGCTGATAATTCAGCAGGTTGGTTCAGTGGCACCCTCCTTGCTCTCCTGTCGCTTCAGCAGAACTACCACAGCATTCTCATTTTTGGAGGGAGGAGTAATGAACTATTCACATCGGCGGCAGACAGGAATTTTCGGTCTTACAGGCGCGGCCTTGTTTTGGGCACGGCCAGCGCTCGCGGAGGAGGCAGCGACGGCGATCAACACAGGGGATACCGCATGGGTGCTCACGGCCTCGGCACTCGTGCTGATGATGACACTACCAGGGTTGGCCCTCTTCTACGGCGGCCTTGTGCGCGCCAAAAATATCTTGAACGTCCTCATGCAATGTTTTCTGTCCGCGGGTATCGTCGGCGTCTTGTGGGTGCTCGTTGGCTATAGCTTGGCGTTTGGCACGGGCGGCGCTTTTATCGGCGACCTCTCAAAAGTTGGACTCGCGGGAGTCACACTCGACTCGGTCTCGGCGAATTTCGCGACCCCGCCGCGCAACATTCCTGAATACGTCTTTGTGATGTTCCAAGCGATGTTTGCCATTATCACTCCCGCATTGATCCTGGGCGCGATCGCGGAACGTATGAAATTTTCCGTCTGGGTGGCGTTCATCTCACTCTGGTTACTGGTGGTGTACTGCCCAATCGCGCACATGGTGTGGGCGAGTGAAGGGTGGATATTCAAGGCCAGTGCGATTGACTTCGCGGGAGGACTGGTCGTCCACATGTCGAGTGGGATGTCGGCGATCGTGGCGGCCCTCATCCTGGGCAAACGTCAAGGGTTCGGCAAAGACCCCATGCCGCCTCACAACCTGCCGCTGTGTCTCATTGGTGCCGGTCTCCTCTGGGCGGGATGGTTTGGGTTCAACTCTGGTAGTGCGCTCAGCGCCAGCCCACTCGCCGCGCTTGCCTTTCTGAATACGAGCACTGCTGCCTCAATGGCGGTCGTTGCCTGGGCATTGATCGAATGGGTCCATCGTGGCAAACCGACCGCGCTTGGTGGTGCGACCGCCGCTGTGGCTGGCCTCGTAGCGATCACGCCCGCGTGTGGCAATGTCAGCCCCCTGGGCGCCATCGCCATCGGCGCTGGCGTCGCCGTGGTTTCCTACGCGGCCTGCACCTTCCTCAAACCAGCCTTGGGTTATGATGATTCCCTTGATGTGTTTGGCGTACATGGACTTGGTGGGATGTGGGGCGCGCTGGCGTCGGGCCTGTTCGCCGTGACGCTCGGGTCGGGAGTCGAGAGTAACGCCCAACAGTTTATGATTCAGCTCAAAAGCGTGGCCTTCGTCACCGTGTTTTCCATCGTGGCCACGACCATTCTCCTCATGCTGCTCAAAGCGGTCTTCGGATCCCTACGAGTGACAGAAGAAGAAGAGTACGACGGACTCGACATCTCACAACACAGCGAAAACGCCTATTCCTTGGGTGGTGGCGGTTCGATTGCCGAGCCCATGCGCGCCAGTATTGCCAGCTCCGCGCCCATGCCGTTACTCGCGAAACCAGGACACACCGCGTAAGCCTTCCGCTTCCGCCCAGCCGGTAAGACGGCTTCTGCCCAATCCATGCGCCTCGCCATCCGCCCCCTAACGGATGCGCGAGGCGCATGTCCAACACCCCGCCTCCTGTTCGCGTTGCCGAGTCGTGATAAAGAAGCATGCACGACTATGCACCTCCACTACGAAACCTACGGCCAAGGTCATCCGCTGCTTATCCTGCACGGGTTATTTGGCACGCAAGAAAACTGGCGGACGCTGAGCAAAGCCTTTGGCCAACAGTTCCACGTCTTCGCGTTCGACCAGCGCAATCACGGGCGCTCACCGCATAGCGACGTCTTCACGTATGAGGCGATGACCGAGGACCTGCATGAATTCATGCAAGAGCATCGGCTCACGTCGGCTCACGTGCTTGGCCACTCAATGGGCGGCAAGGTCGCCATGCGGTTCGCGCTCACGTATCCCGACTTAGTGGACACCCTCGTAGTCGTGGACATTGCGCCCAAGGTCTATCCGCCTGGACATGACGATGTCTTCGCCGGGCTGTATGCGCTCGATTTACCGACGTTACGCAGCCGCCAAGACGCGGACGCCGCCCTGGCTCAACACCTCCCCGATCTCGCGCTCCGACAATTTCTCTTGAAGAATCTCGAACGCACCGAGTCCGGCGCGTTTCGTTGGCGCATCAACCTTGATGGCATCCGCGACAATTACCATGAGATGCTCAAAGGCTTTGATCTCACGGGCACGTACACGAAGCCCACCTTGTTCATCAAAGGTGCTGACTCTGGCTATCTCAAGGATGACGACCTCGTCACGATAAGAGAACTATTTCCGCAGGCGCGACTGGTCACCATCCCTAACACGGGGCATTGGGTGCACGCAGAAGCACCGCGAGAGTTCGCGCGTATCGTCAGTGAGTTTCTTGAAAACGGTTAAGCCTTGCCAACAATCCCCGCATTCACCAAACGACGCATCTCGTCGCCACTCACTCCGAGTTTCTCCAACACTTCTTCCGTATGCTGCCCCAAGGTCGGCGGTGGGCTCTGAATCTTGGCGGGCGTATCGGAGAAGCGCCACACTGGACCGATGGTCTTGAACTTGCCCACCGTCGGATGGTCGATCTCCTGCACAACTCCCAAAGCCGCGATCTGTGGGTGGGCAACGAGTTGCGGGTACTCCAAGAATGGCACGGCGTCACCGTTGAATTCATGAATCAGGCGAACGACCTCTTCACTCGTCATGTCCTTGAACCCTTCCTCCCATAGCGGTTTCACCTCGGCGGCGTAGCGGCCAATGCTCGTGGCATCGCGGCCAAAGTTCGCGAACCGTGGGTCGCTCAAACTCTCCACCATGCCCAGGGAAATCAGCAGCCGGTCCCAGTCCTCGCTATTGCCACGCCGCAGCCCAAAATAGACATACCCATCCTTGGTTTTGTAGCCTTGATCTGGTGGTCGGGTGTAATGGTCCAGATGAAAGCCATACCACTCATCGGGATCGGTCATTGCCGTCCACATGATGCCACGCATGTGCAGCAACGTGCCGAGCATACTGACGGCGACGCGCTGTCCCTCGCCCTTGCGCATCCGGTGAAAAAGTCCGGCAGTGATCGCTTGTGAGGCAAAGATACCAGTATTGATACTGGCGACATCGGTGCCCGTCCGCACCGGCGGCTCGCCGATGCGGCCCAGCGAGTTGGTATAATCCGCCATCGCCTGAATCACCAACTCGGCCCCAGGCATATTCCGCAACGGCCCCTCTTCGCCAAACGCGCTGATGGCGCAGTAGACGAGTTTAGGATTGAGCGTCCGCAACGTGTCATAACCAAGCCCCAGTTTCTCCGTTTCGCCAGGACCGAGGTCTTCGAGCAGCACATCGGCCTTGGCAACTACCTGACGGACGAGGTTCTGACCTTCCGGCGTATGAATATCAAGCGCGACACTTTTCTTATTACGATTCAGACTCAGAAACACCGCGCTCTCGTCACCAATAAACGGTGGCCCCATCGCGCGGGAACAATCGCCAGTCAACGGTTCAATCTTGATGATCTCCGCACCAGCATCACCCAGACGCATGGAGCCGAACGGGCCGCAGAGTCCCTGCGTGAGATCAACTATAGTAAATCCTGATAGCGCTCCGCTCATATTTTCACTTTTGCCTTTTGACTTTTGCGCTTTGCCTTTTGACTTTTTCCCCTCAGTCCCGGGCCTCACTCCACAAGCCCAAACTCACGAAGCACCTCCGCCGTATGCTCCCCCTTCAGCCCGCCCGGACGAATCGGCCCCGCCGGCGTTCGCGAGAACTGCCACGGCAGCCCATCGACCTGTAACGC
>JABFSC010000256.1 GCA_013140885.1 Deltaproteobacteria bacterium
GCACATGCTGCCGCATACCGCCAGTGTCGAGGAGATCGCCGCCGCGATCCGGGAAGCTGAGTACCTGACCGGCTTTCCACGGGCTCTGCCGGATGATGCGTATGCGAACGCCAAGCGTCTCAAGCTGCTGCAGGTGCTGAGCGCGGGCTATGACTACGTCAATATCGACGGGGCGCGAAAAGCCCGCATCCCTATTTGCTCGAATGGTGGTGCCAATTCCGTGGCTGTGGCCGAACACGCGGTCATGCTCATCTTGGCGGTCTATCGCAAGTTGATGGCGTTCCACCACAACGTGGCCGCGGGGCGGTGGCACCAAGGCATTCCACGCACCGTGGACATTTATGAACTGGAAGGCAAAACCGTCGGCTTGGTGGGCCTCGGCAATATCGGTCGGCAGGTGGCCCGCCGGGTCAAAGCCTTCGATGCGCGGATCATCTACTACGATACCTTCCGCCTCAACCCGCAAGAGGAAGAAAAATTGGGGGTCGAGTATGTGCCGCTCGACACGCTGCTCGCGACCGCCGATGTGGTGAGTCTGCATGTGCCGCTGAACGAGAGCACGCGACATCTGATTGGTGCCGAGGCGCTCAGCCGCATGAAATCCACGGCGATTATCATCAATACGTGTCGCGGCGAGGTGATTGATGAGCAAGCACTGACCGACGCGCTTCGACAGCGCCGCATACTCGGCGCCGGGCTTGATACCGTGGCGAAGGAGCCACCTGATCCCAGTAATCCGCTGTTGACGCTGCCGAATGTCACGCTGACGCCGCATAGCGCTGGACCAACGGTGGATAGTTATCACAAACGGTTCAAGAATGGGTACGCCAATATCGAGCGCGTCGCGCGCGGCCACGCGCCGTGGTGGGTGATCCCGGAGATGCGGGATTTGTTTCCCGCCGCGGAGTGAATATAAGTTCGCGAGTTTCGAGTTTCAGGTTTCGAGTTTCTCCTCCCGGCTGGGAGTTCTGGGTAGCCTGGATGAAGCGGAGCGGAATCCAGGTTCTGCGCGAACCCCGGATTCCGCTTCGCTTCATCCAGGCTACAGGCTGGAAGCCTCCGCATTGCCACTGTCGGTAACGAACGTGGTCGCCGAAATTCACGAGCGTTTGCCGTTCGACTTCCCCTTCATCGCGCGTGATTGATTGAAGGCCGCCGTCAACTGTTGCAGGTATTCGATCCCACCACGAGTGACGTTCGCGGGCAGGTGCTGAACGACGTCGTGGAGAAACACTTCTCCCCGCGCGGCCATCGCCGCGATAAACTCCTCGCCTTTGGGGGTCAGCGTGACGAGCTTTTCTCTGGCGGACCGAGGGTCTTCGGCAATCTCGACCAAAGCCAATGGTTCACGCGCCATGCCGCGAATCGCCTTGCTCAAGCCGGAATTGGTGACCTCGAACCAGCTTTGCATCGACTGCACGATGTCCTTGCGGCGCATCTGGCGACGCTCCTCGCCAGCCGAGCGGATCATCCACAAAATGGCGGATTGCTTGCGTGTCAGCAGCCCACCGCGCAACGCATCCTCCAATGCCATCCCGATCTGGTAGTGGATGGGATAGAAAAACTCTTGCAGTTCAGCGGCCACTGTGGGTGTTGCCCGTTTCTTGGGTGTGAGGGCTGGCGTCTTCATTTTCATAGACATGCGTGTGGTGTGAAAGAAACTGGCCTCTTGTAACGAAAAATTCTACGCTTGACAATAAGTCCCACGGATTATATGTCCTGGGGACACTTTTTGGATCGCACCGCTCACACAGAGAGGATGCCGCACGTGGATTTTGATTATTCGCCGCAAGAAGACGCCTTCCGCCACGAGCTACGCGCATGGCTCGCGGCGCACCCTCCCAAGGGCTATGACCCCGCGACCTTTCTCCATCTCGATCAAGACGCACGGTTCGCGCTCCAGCTCGATTGGCAACGACAGTTGCATCGTGCCGGGTGGGTCGGCATCCACTGGCCCAAAGCCTACGGTGGGCGCGGCGCGACCGCGATGGAGCAGACCATCTATCAGCAAGAGATGGTGCGTGCGCGCATGCCGGAGATCGCCAACTTCATGGGCACGCGCATCGCTGGTCCCACGTTGATCCACTGGGGCACCGAAGCGCAGAAGCAGCGCTACATCCCCACGATTCTCAACGGCGAGGAAATCTGGTGCCAGGGATACTCCGAACCTGGAGCCGGTTCAGACATCGCTTCGCTACAAACCCGCGCGGTGGAAGAGGGGGACGACTTCGTCATCAACGGGCAGAAGGTGTGGACTTCGTTCGCGCAGTACGCGCGGTTCTGTCTCCTACTCGCGCGTACCGATCCCGCCGCGCCAAAACACAAGGGGATTTCGTGTTTCATTGTCGATATGCGCTCGCCGGGGATCACCGTGCGTCCGCTCCGGCAGATCAATGGCGACGCGGAGTTCAACGAAGTCTTTTTCGATAACGTGCGGGTGCCGAAAGAAAATTTGATCGGCGGCAAGAACCAAGGCTGGCCGGTGATGTTGACCACGCTGATGTTCGAGCGGGTCACCTTCGACGTGCTCTCGCCGGTGGAGTCGGTGATTACGCAGCTCATTAAGGTCGTGAAACAGGAAGAAGCGATTGATGCCTCGGTCCGGCAAAAGGTCGCGCGGTTTCATATTGATTGCCAAGCCATCAAGTACACGAGTCTCCGCCAGCTCACGCGGCAGTTGCGTGGCGAGCCGCCTGGCCCGGAAAGCTCAATGGTGAAACTGGCGGCGAGTGAATTGAACCAACGCGTCGTGTTGTTCGCGACCGCGCTGCTCGGCTCGGCCGCTCAGGTTGTGTCAGAGAGTGAGGACGGGACTGACGGGAGCTACTGGATGCACTGCGCGCTCAGCACCCATCTGTACACCATTGCTGGTGGGACCTCGGAAATTCAACGTGGCATTCTTGGCGAGCGTGTGCTCGGTTTGCCGAAGGGATAACAAAAGACGAGAGAGGAAGGACAATTATGAAATTCATGTATTTCTTTTACCCGGCACTGGCCGCGACCCTGGAAGAGCGGAAACGTCTGCGTCCGATCGCGCGTCATACCGAGCCGTGGCAAAAAATGTTCGAGGAAGTGGCCGAGCTGTCCCGCATGGCGGAAGACTTGGGCTTCGAAGCGATTTCGTTTCCTGAGCATCACTTGCATACCGAAGGTGGTGAGATGGGCAGCCTGCCGCTCCTCACGCAATTTGTGATTAACCAGACCAAGCGCATCAAGGTCGGTCCCATCGGCTATGTGCTCCCAGGATGGAACCCGCTACGTCTCGCGTTGGAGATCGCCTGGCTCGACCAACTGACCAAGGGGCGCACGCTCATTGGCTTTGCTCGTGGCTATCAAGCCCGTTGGCTCAACGCGATGGCGCAGAAGGTCAACATCGGAGCCAGCGCGATTTCCACCATGCAGGAAGACATTGACGCGCGGAACCGCGAAGCCTTCGAGGAAGTGTACAAGATTCTCAAACTGGCATGGGCGGATGGACCGTTTCGCTTCAAGGGGAAGTATTACGAGTATCCAAGTCCGTATGAAACCGGCACGCCGTGGCCGCCGCACCAATGGACCCGTGACTATGGTGCCCCAGGCGAGGTGGACGATAACGGTAACATCCAGATGATCGAAGTCGTGCCCAAACCGTACCAGAAGCCCCATCCGCTGTTGTTCCAAGCGTTCTCCATGAGCGAAGCGACGATCCGCTGGGCCGCGCGCGAGGGGTTGATCCCGACGCTGTTGGCCTCGGAGCCCAAGCAGGTGCGCGCCTATGCCGAGGCGCATGTGGACGAAGCCAAGAAGCATGGTCGCACGCTGAAAATCGGAGAAAACCTCGGCGTCTTTCGTTCAGTGTATCTGGCGGAGAGTCACGAAGCGGCCAAACGCCAAGGCGACGAGGGGTTGATCGGCGTGGGGTGGAAGAACTGCTTCCATTATTTTGGCTTCACCGAGGCGTTTCGTCTGCCGGAGGATGAGGCGAAGTATCCGAACAACCAACCCTTGCCACCGTCGGAATGCACGATGGAGCGCATGGAAAAGGCACACTTCGCTCTCGTTGGCACGACCAGTGATATTCGCCGTGGCATGGACCGCCTCGTGGAAACGGCGAACCCCGAATGGTTCATCTGGCAGTCCGATCAAGGGTACGTCCCGCTGGAGCAGGTCAAGGTGATGCTCAAACGCTTTGGAAAGGACATCTTGCCGCATTATGTCTAGCCGAAGAAGCCGACCGCGTGTCGGCACGACGCTGTGGTTGCTGGTCTTGCTTCTTGATGTGGCGGTGGTGGCGGTCGGCCTCCCGCGTGCGGTCGCGCATGCGGAGACGACCGCTTCGCCGCGGCGAACGTGGAAAACGGTGGCCGAACTGTCGCCCCAAGAACGCGCGGGCATCGACTTCTCCACCGACACGCCGCGTCACGCTGAGTTTCCCTATCTTCCGGCGGAACTCTTCCCGTTTACTCCGCCGTATACCGCGGAAGAGATGGGATTACGGGCGATGGAGTTCGGCTATTGGCGGCGGTGGACCTCGTCCACCGTGCAAGTTTACGGATCAATTGACGCCACGGGCTACATGCCCACTTGGGGAAAGTCCGTCACATCGGTCTCGTATCATGTGCCCGACGGTATCGCTGGGCACCTCTACGCGAAACCTGGGCAGAATGACTACAGCGCGTTGTTGCAGTATCTCGCGCCGCCGGAGGTCTTTGGCAATCAGAGCCTGTACGTTCGCTATCGCACGGACCAGGCCTTCACCAAGAAGCAAGACACGTTTCGCTACTCCTCGGCGTTGCGGCGGGTGCGGCGGTTTCCGACCCCACCGCGACAAGATCGCTATCCCACTTACCCGTTCACCTACGATGATGATGTGGGCAGGGATGCGTGGGAATTCAACTGGCGGGTCATTGGCACGGATGTCCTCTCGCGGAGTGTCCGCTTTCCGGTGACACGGCCAACCATCACGGTGGCGAACCCCGCTGGTGGATTCCACGACGTGCCGACGAACACGATTAAGATGATGGGCGAGGCGTATGCGTGGTACACCCCGGAAGGCGGCGTGCCGTGTTATGTCGTCGAAGCGACCGCCAAGCCGGACTGGTTGCCGAACTATTATGCCTCGCGGATTCTCTACTGGTTGGATCAACACACCTTCTTTCCGTTGCGCATTGAGCAATATGATCGTGATGGAAAGCTGATGTTCGTTGGCGTGCGTCTCGGCGCGCAGCTCAATCCAGCGTTGGAGGAGCGGGGCTATGGCAGCATTTCGCATGTTGATTGGCATCCCGGCGCCGACCTGATTTCCTACATGTTCATGGATACCAATGTCACGCAGCCCTGGTCCATGGCGGATCAAGAGCTATTTTTCTCTCCTGGGTTTTTGCCGCGCGAGTGGCGGCTCACCAGTTTGAAGAGTCAGGCGGAAGTGCCTTCGCCGTGGGAGTTCTTTCTCAGACCCGCGCTGGAGGAGGACAAATTTCCTGAAATGCGGCGGCTTGATCTTTCGGATGAACTGCGCGCGCGGGTGCAGGCGCAGGAGCAGGCCGGGCGTCTGGTGTTTACCGGAGAGAGTATCGAAGGCGCGCACGCCACCGCGCCGCGCCACGTCACATTAGCAGGGCAGGGCGAGCGTGGGGCACAGGGACCTGTCGCCGCGGAGCCACAACCAGTACGTTCCGATCACACGCAAGCCGGTGACCGTCATCAGCGCTTGGGCGCGGTGCCGCCGCGCCCAGAATAACCGAAGGAGACCGCTATGGAATTTGGCGTTTTTTATCTGCCCAGTATTGGCAACAAACAGGAAATCTCGCAGGGAATGGCGGGGCGGCGCACCGATCTGTATCAGCGCATGCTGTGGAATCTCGCCGAGCAAGCGCAGTACCTCGACGCGCACGGCTACTACGGTGTCGCGTTCACCGAGCATCATTTCCACATTGAGGGAGAAGAGGTTTCCACCAATCCAATTTTGCTCGATATGTTTCTCGGCATGCAAACGAAGAACCTCCGCGTTGGGCAGCTCGGCCTGGTGTTACCGAGCCAGAACCCCCTCCGCGTCGCCGAGGATATCGCCATTCTTGACCAAGCCACGAAAGGGCGCGCGTTCGCCGGGTTTGCCCGTGGGTATCAGCCGCGCTGGGTGAACACCCTGGGGCAGCATTACGATACCTTGGGTGATAACGCGACGGACCCGGAGCGGTATGAGGCGCTCAAGAAAGAGCTGTACGAGGAGCACTTCGACATCATCATCAAGGCGTGGACGCAGCCGACTTTCTCGCATCATGGCAAACATTGGCAGATTCCACCGCCGAACACGTTCTGGGCGGCCCATGAAGTGACCCGCCAGTACGGCCAAGGCGTCGATGCGCGGGGCATGCTTACCGAAATTGGGACGGTGCCAGAAACATACCAGAAGCCGTACCCGCCACTGTTTCAGCCGTTCAGCTTCTCGGAGTCGTCGGTGAAGTGGGCGGCGCGACACAACGTGGTGCCGGTGACCATCGTGTGTGACCCGGAGATTTGTTTGGGACAATTCCGGGCCTGTCAGGCGGGCGCGGCGGAGATTGGCAAGACGCTGCCGTTAGGCAAGGGCATTGGGCTCGCGCGCGAGGTGGTGGTCGCCGACACGGACGAAGAAGCGTTGGCGATTGGCCGCGAGAGTGGCTGTTTTATCTGGACGAAATTTTTCGAGCCGTTTGGTTTTAACTCGGCGCTGATTAGACCGGGAGAAGACTACAAGACGATTCCGAATACTTTCGAGTCGATGTGCGAGCGTGGGCTGACGCTCTGTGGCAGTCCGGACACGGTGGCCCGTCAGATCGAGCGGATATTGAAGCAACTCCCGGCGGAGTATTTCTGGTTGTATGTGTACAACGAGTTGGTGCCGCAGAAGGCGATGATGCGCAGCTTCGAGTTGCTCACCAAGAAGGTGCTGCCGCATTTTTCCGACAAGATATCCTAAGCGATTTCGCCGATCCCGTGTTGTAGTGCCTTTTCGTGGAGACGTCCCGCTGGGGCGTCTCTTTCGCGTATTGCCAACCTTGGACCTGGCACCTTCGACCTACACGAACTCAAAGACCTCCACGGCAATGGACTTGGCTGGCTTCGCCTGCCCATGTACCAGGAGCCGCACCTTTTCGGTCGTCTCTCGACTGAAGGTCTCCTCGCCACAGCGGACGCATACGGTTGCCGGAATGTGATCGACTACGACATACTTCCCATCAATCTGGAAGATTTCTTCCACGAGTGCGACGCGGCTCTCCCGCGCGCGACATACAGAGCACATAAACATGGTTACCTCCCGCGCCAGCGCCACATGAGCACGCCAAGCGTGAACATCCAGACCAGCAAGAAAAAACTCGCGGGCATATTGATCGCCATTGCTAACCCAGAAAACCCGGTGTGAGCCATAACGATGCCTCCGACCGCGGTTGGCACTCCTCCGACGATGGCGAGTCCTCCCATCCACTGTGGATACGTGCGGCCACCGAGCAACGCGATCCCGTACACTATCGCGGTGAGGCCGAACAGGAGACTCAGCATACTCGCGAATCCAACTTCCACCTGACGGACGGCGAACGCGGCCTGAAATGCCATCTCCTTCTGTGGCGCTGGCGCCGCGGCCCAAGTATCCACCATGACCTTTAGCGCTACCCCGTCCACTGCCTGGAGCGCCGCGGCTACGGCCAAACTGGCAATTGCTCCTCCGGCTCCGAGGCGAGCCCACC
>JABFSC010000618.1 GCA_013140885.1 Deltaproteobacteria bacterium
GTATTCTTTGGCATGGGGTGGTCCTCCGGGGATTGTTTGTTTGTACTCCCAATCCTACCCGCTCAGGGCCACCCTGCCCACTCGCCCTGGGCTGCACGGTGCCCACCTCAAATTTCAATCTACTGAGACCATCAGCAGCATCTAAATCAAAAAATCTCGGCGATTGCGCCCCCTGCATGGAAGGCAACCCGATCAACGCGGCGACGGGAAACAAGGCTCAAGCTGAGATGGATTTTGTCGGCGGACCGAACCTGCTGTTAGCGTTACGACGGGTTTACAACAGCCAGGACACAACGGCCACGGGCTTCGGCGTGGGCTGGCGCGGAACCTGGCACCGTACCTTAAAACAGGTCAACGCCACGACCATCACCGCCACGCGCGAAAGTGGACGTGTGGAAACCTTCACCAAAACCAGCACCGGCCTGTGGCAAGGCGATCCCGATCTCATCAGCCGCCTTGTAGCCGTGACAGGGGGGTGGCGGCTCACCACCGCCGACGACAATGAGGAAGCCTATCTCACGGACGGACGGCTAACCTCGATCACCACACGCGCCGGAATTATTCTCACGCTCACCTACGACACCCTCAAACGCCTGACGCGCGTCGCCGATCCCTTTGGCCACGCCATGATATTCACCTACGACACCGCCAACCGTATCAGCCAGATGACCGCGCCGGGCGGCGGTCTCTACAAATACACCTATGATGCGAAACACAACCTCACTTCCGTGACCTATCCAGACCTCAAGGTGCGGCGCTATGTCTATGAGAGTACCTCTTACCCCAACGCGCTGACCGGCATCGTCGATGAAAACGGGGTGCGGTTCGCCACCTATGCCTACAATCCAAGAGGGCAAGCAATTTCGTCACAACACGTTGGCGGCGTGAACAAAACCACCGTCACCTATAACGCCAACGGCACATCGGGCGTCACTGACCCACGCGGCAACCTCCACACCTATGCGCTGACCACCCAGTTCGACATGGTCAAACCTACCGCCGTCACGGGCGTACCGGTGCCGAACGCGGGCGGCAAGGCGTTCACTTATGATGCCAAAGGCTTTCTCGCCAGCCGAACCGACTTTAATGGGCGCGTCACCACCTACATCCATGACGCGCGGGGCAACGAAACCTCACACACGGAAGCGGCGGGAACGCCGCAGGCACGTACCATCAGCACCACATGGCACTCAACCTTGCATGTGCCGACACGCATCGTCGAACCTAATCGCGTGACGGATATTGTTCTTGATGTGCGTGGCAACCCGTTGATCACGACCGTAACGGCGGGCGGCAAGACACACCGCGTGACCGCAACCTACGACGCCGTGGGCCATGTGAAAACAATGGACGGGGCACGCACGGACGCGGTGGACATCACCACCATCAATTGGGGGGTGGACGGTAACCCGCTCAATGTCACCAACGCGCGCGGCCATATCACGCGCTACACCTGGGACGCGGCCGGACGACCCAAAACCATTACCGATCCCAACGGGCTGGTGACGACCTTTTCCTATACACCGCGCGGGTTCTTGAGCAGCGTCGCCGAAGGCACGGAACTCACACGCTATGATCGCAACGCGGTCGGCGACGTGACGCGCATCACGTTTCCCGACCGCTCCTTCCTCAACTACACCTATGACCAGGCGCACCGGCTGACCGGCATTACGGACGCGCTCGGCAACCGCATTGCCTACACGCTCGACGCGGCAAGTAACGTAACGAAGGAGAATGTCTTCGATCCCGCCCAAGTGCTCGCACGGACTCAATCCCGCGCTTATGACACGGTCAATCGTCTGGCGCAGCTTATCAACGCGCAAGGCAAGATCACAAACTTCACGTATGACGCCAATAGCAACCGGCTGACGCAGAAGACCACGCGCGGCACGGCGGTGACGACGGAAACCTACGTCATTGCTCCTCCCAGCAACCGCTTGTCGAGCATAACGACAGAGACAACGACGCGTACTCTCGCCCATGACGTTACCGGCAATCAGACCGGCGACGGGACGGGGACCTGGCTCTATGACGCGCGCAACCGGCTGGTGCGCGTGAGCAAGATCACGGGCAGCGCGGATTACCTCATCAATGGACTCGGCGAGCGGGTACGAAAAACCGGCGCGCTCGTCCCCGGCGGGGCGGTGCATTTTCTCTATGAGGGAAGCCGTCTGCTGGGCGAATACAGCGCCACGGGTGCACCGTTACAAGAAACGGTCTGGCTTGGCGACCTGCCGGTGATGGTGATCAAACCCACCGCCAATTATTTCATCACGCCCGATCATCGCGGCGCACCGCATGCGATTACGCTCGCCACCGGTCGCCCGGTCCGGACATGGAACCCCGATCCCTTCGGCACCACGGCACCGAACCAGAACCCCAGTGGCGCGGGGATTTTTGTCTACAACCTGCGCTACCCTGGACAATATTTTGATGCGGAGACCGGTGCGCACTACAACATGGCGCGAGACTACAATCCCGGCATTGGCCGTTACATTCAGAGCGACCCCATTGGGTTAGTGGGAGGTGTCAATACTTATGGGTATGTGGGGGGGAACCCGGTAAACCGAATTGATTCCCTTGGGCTGTGTTGTGCTTGGAAGGATGTTTGGAATGATGTTGGAAAAGTTTGGGATACTGTGAAGGATTACCTCCCACAAGGGCCATCGCCTGTTGATAGCGCGTGCGAAGCCGTGGAAGTCGCTGCTGAACACCCGATGAATTCACAAAGGGTGTTGTTGGGGCAAGCAAACGCGGTGACTTGCTCGAACAACTCGCGGATGAAAACCTTGACCTGTACAATAATCTTAACGACCGAGGTATTACTCAGTAGGGCCATAGGCTGAGATGAGCCAAGTGAAACCTCCTTTCCGAACGCCGGGTGCCACTGCTGGCTTGTCCAGCAGTGGCGGCTTACACACGACGTGGTGAGGAATATAGAGGTCGTTGCGGCTTTCGTGGCCTCACTCGGCGTGCTACCGCATCGTCCCCAGTCGCGGGTCGGAACACACCCGAAACGCCGCAGGTAGGCGGCTCTCGATGCACAAGACGTTAGGCGGCGGCGAATTCCGTGAGCATGCGCCTCTCGGGCCGGTAAAACCCCAAAACGATATCGCTCTTCGGAATGCCCGCTTCGATGAGTTCCGCCGTAATCCCGCCCTCCGTCCCGTCCCATTCAACCCACACTTTTTCGCCACGAATCCGCAGATGGAAGACCATCGCATGGACCCGGCCAGTGGGGTCCCAGCCCGCGTCGATCAGTACATAGTTGTCTCGTGCCACGTCACACACGGGAATCGTTTCGATGTGCCCGTGGCTCGGTGAGCGTAGGGCGTGTCGTAAGACCAGCTCTTGGAGAATAGTCCGGTAGCGCTCTAGTGTATCCATTGCAGAATCTCCTCTTGCTCGGGGTTGAAGATCAACAGGTGAATCTGGTGGTCAGTCACGACCTCCTGAATGGCAGGCCGCAGAAAGAAGTCCCGATATACATCGTCAGCGATGGCCAAGTACAAGTTCCTTTGCGGATCGACCTGCTTCAGAAAAGTACGGTAAATGCCGTATTGTCCCACCGCCTTCTCTAACTCCGTCACCAGTGAGGGACTGTTGAACACCTTGATTTCGACGACGATGCCATGTCCACTTTTTTCAGCGGCAAAGACTTTTTCGGCCCCAAGATCAGCGTAGAGCCGCACCCCCTTGAACTCAATGATGAAGGGATCGGCGGTGATAACCCAACCATCCTTGATAAGGGCGTTTTTAACCGTGTCGTGATAAAGGTCATACTGTGGCATCAATGGCTCCGAAGAAGATGGTATGCCGTGCCCGAAAATCATGCAACGTTACCGTTCCGAGAGAGTAACGACATCCTCGTTCTGAGTTTTGACAGTCTCGCGCCTCTCACAGTGTTCCCGCGGCTCTCCATTTCAACGCGTCGCCTCCAGACAATCCCCCTACGGCAACAGCGCCAACCAACGATCCGCGGACATCACCCACTGCGTCAGCCCTTGCACGCCGCGCTTTTGACTGACACCGCTCCGGTGCACCAATTGCACCACCACTGGCACTTGGAGCTTCTGCTGAAAGTGCACCAGACTCGGCGCGAGTTCGGTATCCGTGGCTTTGCACTCAATCAGACAGACTGGCCGCCCGCGCTCGGTAAGGACGAAATCGACCTCGCGTTTCTCCTTGTCGCGCAGAAAATGCAAGCCAAGGTCTTTCACACCCGATGCGTCCCACAGGTGCACGGCTTTGAGCAGATGCGCGGCCACGAGGTTCTCAAACCGCCCCCCAGTGTCGTCTTCCCCACCTGACGTGGGTCACTGACAAACGCCATCTTGTTGAATTGCGTGATGATCCGATCCACCGGCACGGTGGTAGTGCGCTCTCGCATCCCGCCATTTCTAGACCAAAGTCGAAAAAAGTCGTGACTTTTTTCGACTTGACTCGAAACGCGGAACACTCGGCGAGCCGTGCAACGCACGGACCTGAACATGTCGTCGCGCGCGAGCGAAGGCTCTATGAGGAGAACCTATGCCTCACCTCTTCCGCAACTGCAACACCAAATTATCTTCCATCAACGTGCGTGGACTCAGCAGCCAGCGGCACAGGCGGCGATTTTCCTCACGTTGCACCTCGTCCTTCTCCCGCACGATCAAGGTGTACCACGTGTAGAGGTGCACCGGCAGCCCGAAGAGCACATACAGCAAGCGTGAGTAGGGTTTGACTTTACTGTTCCCCACGTGCTCCATGTCGAGCCCACTCTGTTTGCACAGGTAATAGAGGATCGGCAGGTCGATGGGATAGTTGTGAAACCGATGGGCTTGATCGAGTGGGGTCACGAAGGGAATGAAGCGGCGTTTGGTCTTGTGATAACCACTGAACAAAAAGTGCATCCGCGAATTGAGCCGCATGATGTTCGGCATTGTGAGAATCAACACGCCCCCGGGCTTCAGAATGCGCGCCAGTTCGCCGATGGCGACCCGATGGTTTTCGAGATGTTCGATCACTTCGACCAGCAGGACCACGTCGAAACTGGCGTCCGCGTAGGATAGGGGCCGCCGCAAATCGACCCCATAGTCCACGGGGATCGCGTCAATTGCGGGACCCTCCGGCTCGAAGTTCGTGCCGCGCAAGGTGAACCCACGCGGCACGAGCGCGCGCAGCACATCGCCTTCCTTGCAACTCACGTCCAGAAGCGTTTTTCCCTGCGCTGGGGTGTCGGCCAGAAGGTCAGTGATTGCCTGAATCAGAAAGGGTGCTGCCATAGGTGTCTGGGTCTTTCTTGCGATAACGAAACCGCTGCTCGATTGCCTCCAAGAACGGCGCGGCGGGCTCGACGTGCATGTCCACGCGCAACGCCAACAGCCGTCCGGCGGCAAAGGGAAATCGTTCGAGTTTCACTAAATCTTTCTCGGTCGTCACGATGAAATCGCATTTTTTACTGAGCTGTGTGATGTGTTGCCAATCGGCATGGGTATAGTGGTGATGATCGGGAAATTCTAGCACCTCGGTGATAATGGCATTCCACTCGTGCAGCATCTGGTAGAACGAGGCGGGGGCCGCGATCCCGATGAGCGCTAGCACGCGCTGCTCCGCGACGGCGGCGAGCGAGTGTTGATACCAACGCCCGTTCTCCACATTCATAAACGCGGTGGGCACGAGATCCCCGGAAAAAACTGGGACTGCTTCGTCGCCGATGCGAGGGAAAGTCGCAGTCTGGTCGGCTGCCGTTGGCCGTTTGGTCCTCACGATGACATCCGCGCGTCGCGCTGCGGAGACTGGTTCTCGAAACGGCCCCGCCGGGAGCACCCACCGATTGTTGTTGGCCTGTGCGCTAACCAAGAGAATGTCGACGTCGCGGCGCAAGCGGCGATACTGAAAGCCGTCATCGAGAATCGCGACATCAAGAGCAAACTCATCATGTGCCCGCACGGCGGCGGCGACCCGATCGCGGCCAGCGATGACGACACCTGGGAAACGCCGCGCCATCATCACTGCTTCGTCACCGACCTCGTCCGGCGTGACCAGTGGCGTTCCCGCCGTGCCGACGACGGTCAGGTCGGTCTTGGTCCCTTTATAGCCACGGGTCAGAATGCCCACGCGATACCCACGGGCTTGCAGCGCCTGGGCAAGCCAGAGGGTCATGGGCGTCTTGCCGGTACCACCAACCGTGAGATTGCCGACGCTAATGACATTGAGCGGCGCTTGGGTCGTGGAAAAGTAGCCACGGTTGTAGAGCGCGTTGCGACCGCGCACGAGGGCCGCGAACCCCATTGACGCTGGGGTTAAGGCAAGCCACCCAAGCCGGGACCACACATTCTTCCGTTGCCAGAGACGTTCAATTAGGTGTTGCGCGTATTGCGGGTGCATCGGCTCTCAATGCCATTCCGAACCATCGTCAGCGTGCGCTCGACCGCGCCCTGTCCTCGTTGCACGACGGCAAAAGCGCGAGCCCCAGCTTCCCGGCGGCTCCGTTCATCAATGAGGAGGGGCAGTGCGGTCCGATAGAAACTATCTTCATCGCGCACGACGAACCCTCCTCCATCGCGAAGCAGTTCTTCTACCACGGTTGCGAAGTTCCGGGTATACGGCCCGAAGCAGACCGGCACCTGGGCCAGCGCGGGCTCGATCACACTATGTCCACCTGGCCCTTTGCTGAGACTCCCGCCCACATACGTGAGCGCGGCGCTCGGATAAAATGACACCAACTCGCCAAGGGTATCCAAGAGAAAGACCTCGATCCCGGTTAGGGGAAACGCCGCTGGTTGGCTCCGCTTGTGATAGTGGAAACCACCAGTTTTGAGAAGCTGCTCGACTTCAGCGAAGCGGTGCGGATGTCGTGGAGCGAGCACGAGTAAGAGCCGCGGAACGGCTTCGCGCAGTCGGCGCAAGGTATTGAGCAGCAAGGTTTCTTCTCCTAGATGCGTACTGGCCCCGATCAGCAACACGCGGTCCGCTAGTCCCAGTGCGGCGAGAATCTCCTGTCCTTGCGTCCCTCCCGCGACGGCCCCATCGACCTTGAAATTGCCAGTGACAAATACACGATCAGGTGATGCGCCAGCTTGGATAAGCCGGTCGGCATCCGCCTGAGTTTGCATGCCGCTGCATGTGAGGTTCCGAAAGATCGGCGTGAACAGCGCGGACACCAGTCGATAGCGCGAGGATGCCCGTGCGGAAAATCGACCACTGACGAGTATGGTCGGGATTCCCTGTCGGTGGAGCATGGCGAGAAAGTTTGGCCACATTTCGGTTTCGGTGAACAAGAAAGCCTTCGGCGTAATGTGGCGCAACACGCGGGAGATGATCCAGGGGTGATCCAGCGGAAAGTAGATGATGGCATCGGCTTCTGACACTTGCGCGTGCGCGGTCGCGTAGGCCGTGGGGGTTAAGCACGAGAGCAGGATTGGCGTGGTGGGAAACGCATGTTTCAGCGCACGGAGAAAAGGACGAGTCGCGAGCAGTTCGCCGACCGAGGGGGCGTGCACCCACAGCGGGGCTTGGGTCGCGAAGCGCTGAACCGCCTCAGCGGGTAAGAATCCGAGTCGTTGGGTGAGGCCGAGGCGATACCGTGGGCGGAGGAGTAACGCCGCGACGACGACTGGGGAAGCGAGCAGCGCGAGGAACGTGAGGATGCAGTTGTAGAGTAGGAGCGCCATGTCTAGGAGGCTGAGAGTCTAGGGAGTCTA
>JABFSC010000262.1 GCA_013140885.1 Deltaproteobacteria bacterium
ACAAGTGCACTCGCAACCACACCCGTAAGCGCATGTGGCATCTCGTGCAAGACGTCAAACAGCATCTGCAGGTCAATGGGCCGTGGCGCTACGCCCTCTCGGAAATCTACTACACCCCGGAGGTCACTGCCGCCGTCCAGGCCCTGCGAGCCGCGGAAACCTCACCCCCGGTGACCTTTCCCCTTGCCGCTTGAGTGTGCCAATGTTGTGTGGTCTGATTTAGACCCTGAGATCAGAGTCATACTTGAGGCGATGCCGACGAGAGGGTCAGTGGATTTGAACAACATTCCCGCAGCCCGAGCCAAGATGCGAAAGCTAGTCACGACCATGCAAGCGAAACTCCCCGCGATCGAGGGCGTGACGAGCCAGGATCTCTCCGTGCCTGGCCGTCAAGGCGACCCGGCAGTGCAGGTCCGTGTCTATCAGCCCGATCATCGCCCGCGCCTCCTTCCCTCGCTGTTATGGATTCACGGTGGTGGCTATGTCATGGGCGACATCGAGCAAGACGACCGGCTCATGAAGCAACTGGTCACGAGAGTCGGCTGCGTGGCGGTGTCGGTCGACTACCGCTTGCCGCCGGAACATCCGTTTCCCGCACCGGTCGAGGATTGTTACGCCGGGTTAACGTGGCTGTTTGCTCATGCCGGTGAACTCGGCGTTGATCCCTCTCGCATCGCCATTGGCGGCGCCAGCGCTGGAGGTGGGTTGGCGGCTGGATTGGCGCTGCTGGCTCGCGACCGCAAGGAAGTGCGGGTTGCGTTCCAACTGCTCATCTATCCCATGATTGATGACCGCAACGTCACCCCTGCCAGCTATGCGATTACTGATCCGCGCGTGTGGCATCGCGAGAGCAACCGCTTGGGATGGAAAGCCTACTTGGGTCGGGAGGGTGGCGGAGACAACGCGTCACCTTATGCGGCGGCGACGCGGGCCACCGATCTGACACACTTGCCGCCGGCGTATATCCCGGTCGGCGCGCTTGATCTGTTTATCGACGAGAATATCGAGTACGCGCAGCGTCTCATCCAGGCGGGCGTCCCAACCGAGCTGCACGTGTATCCGGGGGCGATTCATGGGTTTGATATGTTTGCTCCGTCCGCGGCGGTGTCCAAACAGTTCAAAGCCGAGCGCGATAATGCCCTCAAACGCGCCCTACACCCTTCAAGCAGATAAGGGGAAAGGGGACTGGAGAGAAAAAGTGTTGCGTCGCCGCAGCGCCTTACTCACAAGGAGGGCGACACCGCCAGCGTCGCCCTCTGCAGCGTATGTGTTGGACCACAGTGTTTGCCTTGCAACAGCGTGAAACGCTATTGTTCTTTGGCATCAGGATATCGATGTTGCTCATTACCCATTTTCAAGGAGGACCCCCACGATGAGTCAGACCGTCTCCCAATCCCAACCGAAGCGTATGCCCACCATCGAAGAATTAGGCTTTGACCCCGGCGCTCTGCGTGAGAAGTATGCCACCGAACGTGCCAAGCGATTGCGGACAGAGGGCAATAATCAGTATCAGGAAATCATGGGCCAGTTTGCCCACTACAATGTTGACCCGTATGTGGAACCAGGGTTCACTCGCCCCGCATTGCACGAGGACCTTGATGTCCTGATTATTGGTGGCGGCTTTGGTGGGCAGTTCGCCGCGGTCCGGCTCCAAGAAGTGGGGATGAGCAACATTCGCATTATCGAGAAGGCGGGCGATTTTGGGGGCACCTGGTACTGGAACCGCTATCCTGGGGCACAGTGTGACGTGGAATCGTATGTTTATTTGCCCCTGTTAGAACAGACTGGCTATATACCCAAGGAGAAATACTCGTTTGCCCCAGAGATCCTGGAGCACGCCCAGCGCATTGGGCGCCATTTCAAGCTCTACGAGCGCGCCTGCTTTCAGACGCAAATCACAGAGGCGCGCTGGAACGAGGGCGCGGGACGGTGGACGATCACGACTGATCGTAATGACGTGTTTCACGCCCGCTTTGTGATCATGTGTAGTGGTCCCCTGAACCGGCCCAAGTTGCCCGGCATCCCGGGGATTGAAAACTTCACCGGCCATACCTTTCACACCAGTCGGTGGGATTACCACTACACGGGCGGCGATAGCAGTGGCGGCTTGCACAAGCTGCAGGACAAACGGGTCGGCATTATTGGCACCGGCGCGACCGCCATCCAATGCGTGCCCCACGTTGGTCAAACCGCCAAGCAACTGTATGTCTTCCAACGCACGCCCTCGTCGGTGGATAGGCGGGGCAATAGGCCGACTGACCCGGACTGGGTACAGACCCTCACGCCCGGCTGGCAAGCCCATCGCAATGAGAACTTCTGCACGCTCATGGCCGGGAGACCAGTGGACGAAGATCTGGTGAACGATGGCTGGACCACTCTCTTCAAGAAGCTGACCCGGCTGTTTTCGCGCAGAAATAATGCCGATCTCACCGAAGAAGAACGGGCAGCATTGACCGAGATCGCGGACTTCCAGCAGATGAATGATATCCGCGATCGTATCGCCACGACGGTCCAAGATCAGCGAACTGCCGAGGCACTCAAGCCGTGGTATGGGCAGTGGTGCAAACGCCCGACCTTCAATGATGACTACCTGCCGACCTTCAACCGACCGAACGTACGGTTAGTCGACACGCACGGGAAAGGCGTCGATCGCGTGACCGACCGCGGAGTGATTGTCGACGGCATTGAGTACGCAGTGGATTGCTTGATCTTCGCGACCGGCTTCGAGGTCGGGACGGCGTACACGCGGCGTGCGGAGTTTGAGCTGTATGGTCGCGATGGCGTCTCTCTCTCCGAGGCCTGGGCACAAGGGATGCGAACCCACCACGGGGTCCTGAGTCATGGGTTTCCCAATTGTTTCCACATGGGGCTAACGCAAACAGGGTTGGCGCCGAACTTTACCTACCTGCTCGAAGGGCAGTCGTATCACATCACGCAGCTCATCAACGAGGTCAATGCACGTAAGGCAGTAACCATCGAGCCGACCCCTGAAGCTGTGGCGGAGTGGGTCGAGTTAATGTCGAAACCCAATGCCTTGACCGAGTACCAAAATGCCTGCACGCCGGGGTACTACAACGGCGAGGGGCAAAACACGGGGATCGGCTTTGTCGGGACGCAGTATCCGCAAGGGGCAGTGGCATTTTTCAAGATGCTGGCCCGCTGGCGGGAACAAGGGGACTTTAAGGGCGTCGTCATGAAGTAGACCACAGCCGAGAAACAGTGCGCTCATCACCACTCGTCACTTGAGAGGCTCTCCGTACGGCGGTGGGAGCGCATCCCGGGAGGAATTCAATGTTCAAGATCGGTAAGGCCTTTCATCTGCTGCATGTCGTTGAAGATCTGGATGCGGTCGACGGCTGGTACGACGATGTCTTTGCCGTCCGCCGCTTTGTTCGCAATGCGATGAAAGCCGCGATGCGCAAGGCGTCGCTCGTCCTCATCGCCGACTTCGTGATGGAGCCAGCCCAGCCCTTGCGTCATATACAGGGGTGGGAGACATCGGCGCTGGGCCGATTCTATTCCCGCTATGGTCAGCGCTTTCATTCGCTGGCCTGGTATGTGGATGACCTCGCCGAGACCTGCGCTCGCCTGACCGAGAGCAAGATCCGCTTGTTCGATATGGTGGGGAATACCGTGACGACACCGTCGCCCAGGGACGGCGCCGTCTGGACTCATCCGCAGGACACCCACGCTGCGTTCGAATTTGCCGCCGTGCCCAAATTCTTCATCGATCCACGCCTGCAGCCAGGCTGGTCGATCGCCTACGCGCGCGATCAGCATCCGCTCGGCATCGAGGGCGCGTCGCATGTGACAGTGCTGTTTCGCGACCTGGACGACGCCCCCGACGTCTATCAGCAAGCGCTGGGCGCTACGCTCATCCATAAGGCCGAGGTGCCCGGGCGGAAGCGAAGCCTCTATTATGCCGTCGGCGAAGACACCGTCATCGAAGCCGCCCAGCCGTTATCCCCGACCAGCCCTGAAGGCCTGGACCTGGCGCGAGCGGGCGAAGGAATTTACTCGGTCACGTTCAAGACGCGGAACGTACAACGTGCGGCAGAACATCTTCTCGCCAAGGGACAACGATTGACCACGGAGGGTGACGCACTGGTGCTCGACCGCGATCAAGCCTTTGGAATGATGATCAAGTTCAGCGAACAGGGAATCCCGCATGGCCCGAACTGAGGATATGGGGCAGCAGTTGGCCACTCACGTCCGAGGCTTCTCGCGAGACCCGATGCAAGGAGGACACGCATGATCACCGCGATGCCACGTATCGCCATTGCCATCCACGACTTCCCGAAGAGCCTGGCTACGTTCAGAGACCTGCTGGGGATGCCGGTCGTCGACCTGTCCGAGAGTAGTGTCGCACGGCTCGGGGCGAGAGTGGCCATGTGCATGCCTGAGGGTGGGAGCTATATCGAGCTCATGTCCCCCGCTGACCCACACGCGCCGCTCAGCCACAGTCTCCAGAAATTTCTCGCGCGGCGCGGGGAGGGATTGTTCGCATTGATGCTGGAGGCCCCAGACCCGAATACCGAAGCCGATGCCCTTGCGAGTCGCGGACTCACCGTTCTCCCGCTGATGGCCGGTGCCGGAGGACGTGACGTGCATCCGCACTCCACTCATGGGGTACTGATCCGGATCTATCCGGTGAATTCTTTTCGCGGACACGCGCCAGCTCACGGACAGGATATGGATTCGCCCGGTCTATCGGGAATCGCGCGGGTGCTCGTGGCGGTGCACGATCTCGATCACGCCATGACTGTATATGGCAACCAATTCGCGCTGGATATGGCTGAACCGACCATCGATGCGAAGCGGGGGGTGCGATCGGCAGTGTGCACGCCACCCTCCGGTGGCGTGATCGAATGCGTCTCGGTGCATAACCGCAATCACCCGTTTGCCGAATCGGTCGCGGCATTTTTGGCGAGTCGCGGGGAGGGCATGTATGCTCTGGTGCTGCAGTCACACGACCTACAGAGATCGGCAAGGACCCTGACTGCACGAGGAGTCGAAGTTCACCATGTCGCTGGCGTACCTGATCTCGTGGAGATCGAACGGGCGGCGACGTTCGGCGCCCGCATTTGGCTTGAGCCCGCTTGAGGCTCCTGTTTACGCGGACGGCGCGACCATGGTCGCATATCCCTCAATGAATGGCGATAAACTCTCTTTATCCACCTCGACATTGATGATCGACGGTTTTCCGTTGGTGGCTGCGCGTCTCATAGCCGGGAGAATCTCCCTTGGATCGGTGACCTTTTCCTCATAGCCATCCCACATAGTCACCATCTTCTCGTAGGCACGCATGGGGTGCAGTTCCGTATTGCATTGCCCTCTCGTGGCAACCTCATCTGGCCGAATGTACTGCTCGACTAAGCTGATCATTCCCCACCCCGAGTCATTAGAGATGACACACACCACGGGGATACCCAGCCGCGCCATGGTATCCATCTCCATGGCATAGAATCCAAAACTGCCGTCTCCCGTATACCATAGCGCTGGTTTGCGGTTTGCTGCCCAGGCTCCCACCACCTGGCCAGGGCCTGTTCCGATGGTGCCATTTGGGCCCGTTGCATGGATCTGCCCCGCACGGGTGGCGACTGCCGCCCCGGTCATCCAGACGCTGGCTTCTCCACCGTCGATAACGAGATTCCAGTCCCGTGCATCTTCTTCCAGAAATTTCGCTACCTCAGCCGCACAGCGGGCCGGATGGATAGGAATTTTCCCGACGTGATACGCCTCGGGGAGGCTGGTCGCTCCACCACGCCGGACTGCGCCGGTCCATGGGTCACCCGTCTTTGGAGCGCATTTCGCCTGGATCGATTCGAGGAGTTGACGCGTGACGGGTCCCGCGCCACCGACGATGCCAAGGTCGGCACGCAGGTTGAAGCCAATCTGACTGGTGTCGGTGTGCACCTGAATGACCGTGGCGTCTTTGGGAATCGCACGGCCTAAGCGCAGTCGGTAATCAAACCGACAGCCCAGGGCCAACACGACGTCCGCTTTTGAGAAGGCGCGGGTTTTCAACAATGGGTTTTCTGATTCGTCGCCAAACAATCCCCTACACGCGCTTCCGGCGATCCCCACCGGCATCTTCAAATACTCTGACAGCGCGGCAATCGCTCCGGCATGTTTTCCCATCGACCAGCGGGCTCCCTCATCAACGATCATGGCCGGCCGTTTTGCTCGTACAAGGAGATCGGCTGCCTCTTCAATGAGTTCTGCTTCTCCACTGGGCACCGCTTGGCTCAGAGCGTGCGCCGGAAAACGGACGCGCTCCTCGTCTACCTTCGCAAACAGCAGATCTGTTGGTATCTCCAGATAGACCGGCCCTGGACTTGCTCCCATCGCCTGACGAAAGGCCATGGAGACATACTCCGGAATCCGGAGGGTACTGGTAACTTTTCGGGCCCACTTACAGCACGATTCCATCAGGGTCAGGGTCGCCATGTCCTGCAAATCCCCCGCGTCGCGTTTACTCAGCGCTACTGCACCGCCGATTTGCAGGAGGGGAATATTCATGGAGTCTGCCTCCATCATCCCCGCTGGCGTGTTCCCGACCCCTGGCCCTGCGGTTGTCACCACCACGGCTATCTTTCCCGAGGCCCGCGTATAGGCAATCGCGGCATACACAGCCGAGCACTCATGCCGCATGTCAATAATTTCAATGCCTGCCTCTCGCATCCCATAAAAGATCGGCATGATATGCCCACCTGATAGTACGAATGCCTTTTCTACGCCCGCGTTCACCAAGGTTTTCCCGACGAGCGCTCCTCCGTCAATCGCACTCATGTTCGTATCCCTCCACAGCGATGCTTTTCCTTACCCCACGACCAGGACTCTGACAAGTGAATGTGGCATGGTCGAGGTGGGCGTTGTCTTGGCGTAGCGAGCCTTGAGCACCGGGAAGGGATTCGCTAAAGGGGAGCAGTGCACACGACACCCCGTCCATCATTCGAATCGAGGAGCGCTATGAAATTTGGTGTACTGTACGATGTTCGTAATCCTCCCCAGAGCCAATGGTTCCAGCCCTGGCCGGAGTTCTATGGTGACCTCTTGGATCATATACAAGAGATGGAACGGCTGGGCTACGATACGGTCAGCCTCGCTGAGCATCACGGCGACCCAGAAGGCTATAACCCCGGGATCGCGGTGACGCTGACTGCTGCGGCCATGCGCACGCGGCGGATCCGCATTAGTTCGAATATCATCCAATTGCCGCTCTACCATCCGGTCCTCCTCGCGGAGCAGCTCGCGGTGCTCGATATTCTCTCCAATGGGCGCGTGGACGTCGGCATCGGGCAGGGCGCGCACCCTTTCGCCATGGAGTTCCGCATGCTGGGAGTCAACCCCAAGGAACGATCCAGCCGCTTGGAAGAAGGACTGGAGATCTTGTTGCGCTGCTGGACCGAAGAACACCCCTTTGATTTTCACGGCAAGCACTGGGACCTCTCCGGCGTCTGGATCAATCCCAAGCCATTGCAGAAGCCCCACCCGCCGACCTTTGTCGTCGCGCCGTTTTCTGCCAAAGCGATGGATCGTGTGGCGCGGTTTGGCCTTGATGTCGGCGGCTGGGGCGGCTTCTTTACCAGTCTCACGGGGGGGGAGACGTGGCACCAATGGCGACACAACTGGCAGGCGGCGTGTGAACGCAATGGACGTACCCCCACTC
>JABFSC010000178.1 GCA_013140885.1 Deltaproteobacteria bacterium
TTCGCCAGCGACGCAAGAAGGCTGGATGGGCATTTATCATCAGACCAAGAAGATTGGCTACTTTCATCGTCGCCTCGTGCCCAACGAGCAAGGCTACCGGTGGGAAGAACAGTCACGCATGAAGCTGCGCATGATGGAGACCAACCAGTTGGTGAACACCACCGTGCGGGCGGAGATCGACACGCACTACGCCTTGCAATCCTTCTCCTTCCGTCTCGACTCGTCAGGCGTGGTCTTCGAGGTGACGGGAAAAGTCGTTGAGGAGGGAACCGCGGGCCGCACGCTCACTGGACAGATTGTGAGTGCTGGCAACGCCTCCCCCTTCTCGTTTCCGTTGCGCGATCCGGTCTATTTACCGTCAACCACGCAGATGATGCTGCGGGGAGCATCTCTCCAACCCGGAGAGGAACGACAATACAGCATCTTCAATCCCCTGACCACGAAAACCGAAACCATTAGCATCACCGCCATTGGCCCCGAAACACTCACCCTCAAAGGCCAGCAACTGGCGGTGACGAAAGTCGCCGAACGATTTGGCGGGACCACCGTTCACGCCTGGCTCGATCACGAAGGCAAAGTCGTCAAGGAAGAAGCGTCCTTGGGCTTGGTGCTACTGCGGGAAAATCGTGAAGATGCCCTGGGTGGCGGGTGGGAAGATTCCACTCCGCTTGATCTGGTAGCCTCGGCGGCGATTCCCGTGCAACAAGCATTGCCAGAGCCGCGCGCCCTCACGCATCTGCAACTCAAGCTCATCGGTCCCAAGGACATGCCTTCGTTCGCTTTTCCTCCGCGCCAAGAAATGAGCGGCGAAACGATCACCATCGTCAGTGAAGCGCTCGCCAACTTGACGACCTATCAACTCCCGCAAGCTGACCCGGCGTTCGCACCCGATCTCACGGACACGCCGTTCGTGCAGAGCGCGCACCCACGGTTGCGCGCGCAGGCGGAACAGATTCTTGGCGCGGAACGCGATGCGGTCAAAGCGGCGCGGCTGCTGCTTGACTGGACCTACACCACACTGTCGAAGGAACCGTCGATTGGCATGCCAACCGCATTGGAAGCGCTCGACAGCAAGAAAGGCGACTGCAACGAACACGCAGTCTTATACACGGCGCTCGCCCGTGCCGTGGGAATACCGGCGCGCGTCGCGGCGGGCGTCGTGTATCTTGAAGGAGCATTCTATTATCACGCGTGGGCGGACGTGTGGCTGGGGCAATGGGTCGCGATTGATCCTGTCCTCCACCAGTTCCCCGCCGATGCCACGCACGTCAAATTTATTCAGGGTGGACCGGAAGAGCACTTGGCTTTACTCAAAGTGATTGGCCAGGTCGGAATGGAAGTGATTACGTACCAGTAACAGGAAAACAGGGAGCAGTTCGGAGTTCGGAGTCGGGGACCGTTCGGAGTCTGAACTCGCAGTGTTGGCCGCCGAACCCTTCTTGGACTCCGAACTGCCTTGAACTCCGAACTTTCTTAGAGGACCCAATGATCCAAATCGAACATCTCAGCAAACGTTTCGGCGCATTCACCGCCGTCGATGACTTGAATCTGAACATCGCCGAAGGAGCAATTTTCGGATTTCTCGGCCCCAACGGCGCCGGGAAAACCACGACTATCCGTATGATGATGGGCCTGTTACGCCCCACCACTGGTCGCATCGTCCTCGGCGGCCATGACCTCGCCGTCGATCCGCTCGCCGCCAAGGCGATTTCGGCCTTCGTGCCTGACCGGCCCTACATTTACGAAAAGCTCACCGGACGTGAGTTCTTGAGCTTCGTCGGCGGGCTCTACCAAGTCCCTTCCGACCAGTGCCAAGTCCGCATTGAAGAGTCGCTCAGTTTCTTCAGCCTCGTGGACTGGGGCGATGAACTGGTCGAGAGCTACTCGCACGGCATGAAACAACGACTCGTCGTCGCTTCGGCGTTACTCCACGACCCTAAAATTCTCGTGGTCGATGAACCGATGGTCGGGATGGACCCGGTGGGCGCGCGCCTGTTCAAGGGGCTCCTGCGGTCACTCACGCTCAAGGGCAAGACTATCTTCATGTCCACCCACAGCATGGAAGTCGCCGAAGAGTTATGTGATCGTATCGGCATTATTCTCGGCGGCAAAATCATCGCGCTGGGCACGCTCGATGAATTACAGCAACAGGCGGGGAGCGGGTCCGGGCTGGAAGACATCTTTCTCAAACTCACCGCCGCCCCCGATATGCTGGACGTGATCGAAGCGTTGCGAGCGTAAGTATGAAAGAACAATCCGTTTCCACTTCTCCCTTTCCGGTTTCTCAAAAGCCATCGGTGGCGGGGACACTCCCGTCGCCCGCCACCGCGCGCACGCCCCTCAAGAACTGGCACCTCATCGTCAACAGCTGGCTCCTGCTGCTCATCCCGCGGTTCTTCGCGTTGCGGAATGGCCTGCGCCGACACGACCGCAGCGCCACCATCCGCACCTGGGTCCTCGCCACGCTGCTCGTGCTCTTTTGGGCGGGGGCCTTTTGGTTCTGCCACCGGATATTGGCCTATTTTCAGACCGTGCCGGACTTGGGCCCCGTGCTCTCGCAGAAATTGCTCAACATGATGTTCCTCACTTTTCTGGCCATCCTCATGTTCAGCAACATGATTACCGGGCTCTCGACCTTCTTTCTCTCGCGCGATCTCCTGCTGCTCATCCCCGCGCCGATCCCCCCATCGCGCTTGTTCCTCGCCAAGTACGTCGAAACGCTAGTGGACTCATCCTGGATGATCTTACTGTTCACCGTCCCCGTGTTTTCCGCGTATGGCATCGTGCATGGCGCGGGGGTCGCATATTACGTGATGACCCTGCTGACCATCGTCCCGTTTCTGATGATTCCGGCGGCACTTGGCATCATCATCACGATGGCGCTCGCCTATCTGCTCCCCGCGCAACGCGGGAAAGATTTATTGGTGGTCTTTTCCGCGCTCTTCCTCGCGTTGCTGTATGTGTTGCTGCGCATGCTGCAACCGGAGAAATTGGTCAATCCCGAAGCGTTTTCCGATTTCATGGCGTTTCTGGCGGCGATGCAGACCCCGTCCTCACCGTGGCTCCCCAGCACCTGGGCCACCGAAATACTGCTGCCGTTCCTGGGTCTGCGCGCAAGCGATGCCTTATTTTCCTATTTAATGTTACTCAGCACCGCCCTATTTCTCGTGGTCGCGGGGGCCTGGCTTTCGACAACGCTCTATCCGCTGGGCTGGTCCAAGGCGCAGGAAGGGCGACGGCGTTACATTCAACGCAAATGGTCGGAAACCCTCGTCAACATTTTCGCCTGGCCGTTTCCCACCCATTTGCGCTTCGTGGTCATCAAGGACTTGAAGACCTTCATGCGCGACGCCGGTCAGTGGTCGCAGCTCTTTCAGTTGGTGGCACTGGTGGTGATCTACATTTACAACTTCAGCGTGCTACCGGTCATCAGCGCGACCAGCAATGTGTATGCGTTCTTCAACCTCGCGCTCGGCGGGTTCGTCATCACTTCCATCGCCGTGCGGTTCGTGTTTCCGGCCCTGAGTCTGGAGGGCAAGACGTTTTGGGTGATGAAGAGCGCGCCACTGCAACTGCGGCAGTGGTGGTGGAGTAAGTTTTGGGTCAACCTCATCCCGCTGCTCTTTTTCGGGGAACTGCTCGTGCTGCTCACCAACTATTTTCTCCAAGTCTCGTTTTTCATGGCGGTGCTCGCCCCGGTGACGCTGCTGGTCCTCGCGTTCGTGATTGTCGCGATGGGCATGGCCGTGGGGGTGGCGTACCCCAATTTCACGGCGGAACATAGCGCGAAGGTCGCGGCCAGCTACGGCGGCCTCTTGTACATGGTGCTCAGCATCTCCTTCATCGGCGCGATCGTCATGCTCGAAGCCTGGCCCGTGCATATCCTGACCATGTCGAATTTCCGCCGCTTCGCGCTTACGTCACGCGATCAGTTCCTGATCCTCATGAGTTTTGGCATCGCATTCACGCTCGCCGTGACGACCTTTTGGATTTGCGCGCGCTGGAGTATGAAGCAGTTGGAAGAGATGGAAATCTCATTGTAAGAATTGAGTCATTGCGCGATTGAGGCATCGGGCCATTGAAAAAAATGACGCAATGGCTCAATCACCCGATGACTCAATCAAGAAAGGGGGCTCCGTGGAAGAACAGATCATGTTTCCAGTAGGGGAAATTTCTCTTGAAGGGCGCTATGCGGCGCCAACCTCGCCGTCACAGGTTGGCGCGGTCGTCTGCCATCCACATCCGCTCTACGGCGGCGAGATGAACAACAACGTGGTGACCGCGCTTGTCCAAGCCTTTCAACAGGCGGGCATGGCGACGGTCCGATTTAATTTTCGTGGCGTCGGGCGCAGCGGCGGCTCGCACGATCAAGGCAACGGCGAGGTCGAGGATGTCAAAGCGGCGGTAACCTATCTCTTGAGTCGTCAGGCGGTGTCCACCGTGATCGTGGCGGGCTACTCATTCGGCTCGATGGTCGGCTTACGCGCCGGAGTAGCGGATGATCGCGTCCACAAACTCATCGGCGTCGCCTTACCGATGGGCTTCGGTGCCCCTTCGTTTCTCCTGTCATCAGCAAAACCGAAATTGCTGATTAGTGGTGACAACGACAACTACTGCCCACTGCCCACGCTCAATGAATTCTTCGCCAAGCTCGCCGAGCCAAAGACGCTCGTGACCGTCACTGGAGCGGACCATTTTTTCTGGGGCCAAGAAGGTGAGGTCGCGAAGGCGGCGATGGCGTTTGTCTAGTGACTGTTTGCGCGACAATGTCGGCTCGCCATCTCGTTTCCCACGCGCATCACGAAAAACGGAGGAGCTTGTGGACGACATCCTACCTTTTGGAGACGTTCTTGATGCGATTGATATGTTATCGCTAGAAGAACAAAGAACCTTAGTCGATATCGTGCAACATCGCATGGCTGAACGAAGCCGAAAACTCTTGGTCGCTGAAGCCCGAGAAGCCGAGCAAGAGTTCGCGACAGGTCGATGTCAAGCAGCCACGGCGGAGGAACTGATGAAAGAGATACTGTCGTGAGGCGCGTGCTGCTCCGATCCAGCGCGTTCGTGCGAGCAGCCAAACGCCTGATCAAAAAGCATCCCGACGCGGCGGAGGATCTTCGGGACGCCTTAGAACTCCTTTCTGAAGACGCCTTTCATGCCAAACTAAAAACCCACGGCCTAAAAGGCGATATGAAAGGACTCTGGGCATGTAGCGTCGACTATGACTCGCGCATTCTCTTCAAATTCGTCCAACATGAAGGGGCGGAAGCTATCCTCCTGCAAACAGTTGGCTCCCATGACGAAGTGTACTAATAGGGCAACCACCAAACAAAACCATGCTCCTCACCCTCACCACCACCCACCAACCCGCCACCGACCTGGGCTACTTGCTCTACAAGAACCCCGCGCGCGTGCAGTCCTTCGCTCTCGCGTTCGGACAAGCACACGTTTTCTACCCCGAAGTGTCGGTCGAACGCTGTACCGCGGCGCTGTTGCTGGATATTGATCCGATTGGATTGGTGCGCCGGAACAGCGGCCCTTCTGGTGAAGGGTTCGCGTTGGAGCAGTACGTCAATGATCGTCCGTATGTGGCCTCGTCCTTTCTCAGCGTCGCCATCGCGCAGGTTTTTGGCTCCGCGCTCAACGGTCACAGTAAGGACCGTCCAACTCTCGCTGAGACCGCGATTCCCCTGCACGCCAAGCTAACCGCGTTACCCTGCCGAGGCGGAGAGTTTCTCCTGCGCAAGCTCTTCGAGCCCTTGGGATACACGCTGACGGTTCAGAGCGCTCCGCTGGATGAGCATTTCCCCGAATGGGGCCAGAGCCGCTATCTGACCGTGACATTCACCGCCACCTGTCGCCTGAGCGAATTACTCTCTCATCTGTATGTGCTGATCCCAGTGCTTGATGACGACAAGCACTACTGGGTGGACGATGCCGAAGTCGAGAAGCTGCTCCGGCATGGAGACACGTGGCTCGCCGCGCATCCCGAACGTGAACTGATTGTGAATCGCTATCTACGGCATCAACGTTCCCTCGCGCGGCAAGCGTTCGCCCAGCTCCAGGAAGAAGATAATACCGACCCCGATACCACCCAGGCCGCGCACACAGTCGAAGAAGCCACCATCGAAGCACCGCTCAGCCTGAACCAACAGCGCCTCGGCACCGTGGTCTCCGTGCTCAAGCAACACAACGCCCAGCGCGTCATCGACTTGGGCTGTGGCGAAGGTCGGCTCTTGCAGATGCTCCTCTCCGATCCGGCGTTCTCCGCGCTCGTGGGGATGGATGTGTCCCATCGCACGCTGGAGATCGCGCAAGAACGGTTACATTTGGATCGGCTCCCCGCGAAACAGCGGGAACGCATCACGTTGTTTCAAGGGTCCCTGATGTATCGTGACCACCGGTTGGATGGGTACGATGCCGCGACGATCATTGAAGTGCTCGAGCATCTCGACGCGCCCCGGCTCGCGGCCTTCGAGCGGGTGCTGTTCGAGTTCGCACGCCCATCGCTGGTGGTCCTCACCACGCCCAACGTCGAATACAATGTTAAATTCAGCGGCCTGCCCGCCGGCAAGTTCCGTCATCGCGACCACCGCTTCGAATGGAGCCGCGCGGAATTTCGGCAATGGACAAACGCCATCGCCCAACGCTTCGGCTATCGCGTGCGTCTGCTCCCCATCGGCCCCGAGGGTGCCGACGTCGGATCACCGACGCAGATGGGGGTTTTTACACGTGGGCAGTGACTGACAGAGAGGCCACAAGCGATGCCTCAATCTCTCGCCAAGATTCATTTGCATCTCGTGTTCGGCACCAAGAACCGTGCGCCATTGCTTCCCGATTCCCTTCGCGACGCCCTACACAGCTACATGGCTACAATCCTCACGAACCTCGGGTGCCACGCGAACCGTATCAATTCGGTCGAGGACCATGTCCACATCCTTTTCGAACTGGCCCGCACGGTCACCGTGAGTCACGTGGTGGAAGAGGTGAAAAGGTCCTCTTCCAAATGGCTCAAGACCCAACCTGGAATGGATAGCGGCTTCGCGTGGCAAAACGGTTACGGCGTCTTCTCCGTGAGTGTGTCTAACGTGCCCGTCGTTGGGCAATACGTGGCCAACCAACGAGAACACCATCGCCGCCAATCCTTCCAGAAAGAATTGCGCGTCTTGCTGGAGAAACATGACGTGCAATACGACGAACGGTATGTGTGGGATTAGGCCCCAGAGCCCAGGGCGCCGCCCTGGGTTTGCATAGAACAGGCCGTTGGCCTTGAAGACCGGACCGAGCCTCATCTCCCTGCCCGCGCCCCAGAACCTGACATCGAACAGGCCCTTGGCCTTGAGGACCGGATCGCCTCTCATCTCCCTGCCTCGCCCCAACGGGGCCTGCTATGTCAACCCAGGGCAGCGCCCTGGGCTCCCCCGCCGCACCATGCGTGTCCTCCGCTTCTCTCTCCCAGGAGGTGGCCCTAGACTCACATCGGACAGGCCGTTGGCCTTGAGGGGACCAGAGAGGACCAGGCCAGCTCCCATCTCTTTACCCACGCCCCAGACGGAGCCCAGGGCGTTGCCCTGGGTTTGCATCGAACAGGCCCTTGGCCTTGAGGACCGGATCGCCTCTCATCTCCCTGCCTCGCCCCAACGGGGCCTGCTATGTCAACCC
>JABFSC010000190.1 GCA_013140885.1 Deltaproteobacteria bacterium
GATGCCGGTGCCCGGATATTCCCTCCGCGCGTGTAAGCGTTGAAATACCTGAAAGAGCCGTTTGGCTTGGTCTGGATCAATGCCAATGCCGTTGTCGCGCACGCAAAACCGCCACCGCGGACCGTCTCGCTGCGCCGAGACATGAATCCGGGGCGGCTCCTGGCCGCGAAACTTGACCGCGTTGCTCATGAGGTTCTGGAACACACGGCCTAACCGCGTCTCATCCCCCTGCATGGTCGGCAAGGGGTCGTGTGTCACCTCGGCCTTGGCCTCGGCAAGAGTGTCCCGCAGCTCAGTCAGGACCTGAGTGAGGAGCGCTTCTCCGTCCACGGCCGTGAAGGCCTCTGTCGGCCCACTCATCCGGGTGTACGCTAACAGATCAGTGATCATCTGTTGCATGCGCTGCGCGGCGTCGGTCACGAAGGCCATATACTCCTGAGCCGTGGCGTCGAGTGTCCCCTGGTAGCGGCTCGCAAGGAGGGTCACGAAGGTGGTCATGGTGCGGAGCGGCTCGTTGAGGTCGTGGGAGACGATGCGGGAAAACTGTTGCAGTTCCTCATTGACGCGTTCCACCTCTCTCATCTGACGGGTCAGTTCAGTCTCGGCCTGCTTGCGCTCGCTGATGTCCTCAATGGCCAGGAGGATGAGCGCTTCTTGGTCCGGCTGGTTCTTGACGAGGCGGGCATTGAGCAGCATGGTCTTGCGCCCGATGGCGGGAAAGTCGTGTGTCACCTCGAAGTCGGCAAAGACCTCGTTCCGCTGCAACACCTCCTCCAGCAAGTGGCGCAGATCGGGAATGTTCCACGACCCATTGCTCAAGTCATAGAGCAACGCGTGCTCGGTGTCCTCTGGTGCGATGTGGAAAGTGTGGTGGAAGGCGTGGTTTGCTGTCCGCACCCGCAGCGTGGCGTCCAAAACGACCAGTGGTTCGCGGATGGTGGCGACGAGGCTCTCGGCGTACACTTGGGCGGCGTGCGCGGCTTCCTCAGCGTCCTTTAGGTCGGTGACGTCGAGAAACGCAATGACCACGCCGTCAATACGGTTCTCCACCGTGCGGTACGGCAGGACACGCATGAGGTAGCGAGTGTTGGCATCTTGCATGCGCACGTACCGTTCCCGCGTGGCGAGCGTGCCCAGCACGGTCTGGGCCTCAGTGACGAGGTCAGCGCCGATGAAGCGTTGGGCGAAGTCCGCTATGGGTCGAGCGACATCACTCGGGGTAAGCCGCATGATCGCGCGCGTCGTCGCGGTGAAGCTCCGGATGCGTAGCTCGCTGTCCAGGAAGAGGGTCGCGATCTGGGTGCTATTCAGCAGGTTCTGCAAGTCACTATTGGCGTGATTGAGGTCCTCCACCTTCCTTCTGAGTTCGGCGTTCACGGTCTCCAGTCCTTCGTTGAGCGACTGCAATTCCTCCTTCGACGTTTCCAGTTCCTCGTTGGTGGACTGGAACTCTTCATTCGTGGACTGGAGCTCCTCATTGGCGGTTTCCATTTCCTCGATGGTGCTGCGTAAGCGCGCCTCAGTCGCCTGGAGTTTGCCCTCAAGTCGCCGAATATGCTCGTCTTCCGGGCTAGGCGCGGTGGCCTCCGCCTCGGTGTGCGTCAGGCTCCGGGCAGGGCCGACCTCCTGGAAGATGACCAAATAGAGGGTAACCTCGACATCGGGCTTGGTCGTCAACGGCTGGACGATGAGCGTGATGGGTTGGACGTCCCCGTTCGTTTTGACGAGGATCTGTTCGTGCATAACCCGCTCACCTCGCGTCACCGCCTGATGGAGGGCGGTGCGTAGGGGCAGCCGGAGACCTTCACGGGCCATGTTGAAGATGTTGACGTTGGGCGCTCCGGCGGGAGGTTCTAGGTAGTGACCCGTGCGGCCAGAAAAGTAGACCACCTCGCCCTGTGCGGTGAGCACAACACCGGCGGGCGCGTAGTCCTGCAGAATGGCCCGCTGCGCAAGGGTGCCGATATCCTGCGCCTCGGAGGCCGTGTGCCTCAGTCCGTCCAGGCGTCGCGATGGCAGCAGCTGCCCATCCGCGAGTGGAAACTCGACCCGCGGGCGGGGGACAACCTCCTTCTTCTGAAAGATACGGTGCTTCTGGTCGAGGGTGCGAAAGAGATCATCACGACCGCTGAGCGCCTCTGACGGCCCGAGGAAGAGATAGCCGCCGGGCCGTATGGCGTAATGGAACAGCGGCAGCAGTTTTTGTTGCAGAATCGGTCCCAGGTAAATCAACACATTGCGGCAAGAGAGCAGGTCGAGTCGTAAGAACGGCGGGTCCTTGATGAAGCTGTGGACCGAGAAGATGCACAGCTCGCGCAGTTCTTTTTTGACCTGGTAGGTGGTGTCCTGTTTGACAAAGAAGCGTTCCAGGCGTTCCGCGGTCACGTATTCGGCGATGCCCGCCGGGTAGCAGCCGCGACGCGCTGTCTCCACTGCGCGATCATCAATGTCGGTGGCGAACACCTGGACGCGCGGCGCGCTGTCGAGCCGGTCCATGTGCTCGCACAAGAGCATCGCCAGCGAATAGGCCTCTTCCCCGGTCGCGCAGCCGGCCACGCACACGCGTATCTGTCCGTCGGCTCCCTTGTCGGCAAACAACTGAGGGATCACCTGTTCAGCGAGAACCGCGAACGCCTCGGCGTCGCGGAAAAAATGCGTCACGCCAATCAGCAAGTCCTTGAACAGAAATGCGAGCTCGGTGGAATCCTGACGCAAGCGGGTGACGTAGGTGTCCACGGCGTCGAGCTGCAGTGCCTGCATGCGCCGCCGCAGACGGCGGATAATCGTGCTCTCCTTGTACTGGCTGAAGTCATGACCCGTGTGGCGCCGGAGCAGCGTATGGATCGTGGACAGGGCATTGCCGGCCTCCTGGCGCAAGTCCTCAGCGCCTGGGGTTTCGCGCCGCGCCGTCAGGTAGGTCGCGTACTCAATGAGTTTGGCCGGCATCCGCGCGACCGGAAGGATATGGTCCACCAGGCCCGTCGCGATGGCGCTTCGCAGCAGGCTGTCATACTGGGCGGATTCCGGGGTCTGGGCCATCGCCATGCCGCCGTACTCTTTCACCGCTTGGAGTCCGAGCGTGCCGTCGGTCCCAGCGCCGGAGAAGAGGATACACACCGCGTTCCCACCTTGGTCAGCCGCCAACGAGCGGAAGAACCCATCAATGGACGCACGGCGTGTGTGTGGCTCTATGGGTGGGGACTCGACGCGCAGGATGCCGCCCTTGATCGTGAGGGCCGCGTCGGGCGGGATCACGTAGACGTGATCAGGCGCGACCGGCGTCTCCGTCGCGACCTGCCGCACAGGCATGCGCGTGTACTTCGCGAGCAGTTCGGGTAACAGGCTCGCATGGTCGGGGGCGAGATGCTGGACGATCACGAAGGCCATGCCACCGCCAGGCGCGCTGGGGTGCGGTGGCATATGCGTGAAGAATTCCTCAAAGGCACCCAGGCCACCCGCGGATGCGCCTACGCCCACAACCAGACAACCCGGTTGCGGCGCGGCCCGCGACTGTCGCTCATCGGTGACCGTGGCGCCCCGCGGCGATTGGGCCTCTTCTCCGCTCATGCACTGTTCTCCTTACACTGGAAACGTCAATAACACTCATGGTGAAATACAAAATCTCCCAACGGGATACACCCATGAGTACACGTGGACCATCGCCGTTCTGTCTCTATCGTCCGACGTGTATTCCTCCCGACTGCGGAACTCGCTTCGTAACCCTACCGTGCATCTTTGTCCTTGAGATTCTTCGCGCAAGGGGGGCGAGCGTGGATTTACCTCTCAAGTGTGACTTTTTTCGCACACTCTTGTGAGGGATTCGCTACAGAGAATGATAACGCCTCTGGCCGAAGAGATGGCCTTCAGGTTCCCTCTTCCGGATGGGAAAGGGTTTGGGGGATTCGACGATGATCTCTTTACTCGTATGGGAACCGCTGTAAGGAAGGAGGAAAAGATTCCCTCCCCCTTCACGGGCGCGCAAGGCGGCAGCCGGTTGTTTACGCGCCATTCAATGGCGAGAGCTGGCCGCCGACATGAGGAACGGACAACAGCCCGGTCTCTAAAGCTGGAGCCCGCGGCAATCCCGTGGCCTCCAGAATTTCTTGCTCGTTGAGAGTCTCTCGCGTCAGCAGCGCGTTGACAAGCGCGTCGAGTTGCTTGCGGTGCGCGCTCAGGAGACGCTTCGCCTCCGTATGACTCTCCCCGATGATCGCGCGCACTTCGGTATCAATCGTTTCAGCGGTCTTCTCGCTAAACGGCTTCGCGCCGGTATACCCGTTTGGGCTCATCAAATACGGATTCTCTCGTGGCGCGAGCTGCACCATGCCGAGTCGTTCGCTCATGCCCCACCGCGTGACCATGCGGTGGGCCAAAGCGGTCGCTTGCTCGATATCGCTTTCGGCCCCGGTCGTTTTGGTGCCATAGACAATCTCCTCCGCCGCGCGGCCTCCGAGCATGCCGACGATCCGCGCGCGCAGATACCCTTCTGGATAATGGTACCGGTCGCTGTCGGGGCGTTGATAGGTCACCCCGAGTGCCTGCCCACGCGGCACGATCGTCACCCGGTTCACGGGGTCAGCACCAGGCACGACGAGCCCCAAAATGGCGTGTCCGCCTTCATGGTACGCGATGCGTTCCTTGTCGGCGTGACTCAAGAGTAGTGGACGCTGGGGGCCAAGCACGATTTTCTCGAGCGCGTCCATGAAGTCTTGATGGCGCACCTCGTTCTGCTCACGCCGAGCCGCCAAAAGCGCGGCCTCGTTGACCAGATTCTTCAAATCCGCCCCCGAAAACCCCGGCGTCATCGCGGCGAACTCTTCTAACCGTGCCTCATGCGCGAGTGGCACGTTGCGAGTGTGGACCTTGAGGATGGCCTCGCGCCCATTTTTATCGGGGAGATTCACCACCACGCGGCGGTCAAAGCGTCCAGGACGCAGGAGCGCTTTATCAAGCACATCGGGCTGGTTCGTTGCCGCCAGCACGATGATGCCTTCCCGACTCGAGAAGCCGTCCATTTCGGTCAGGATTTGGTTCAAGGTCTGCTCTTGTTCGCTTGACCCTCCGAGGGCCATTTGCCCGCGCGCGCGACCGATGGCGTCCAGTTCATCGATAAAGACAATCGCCGGGGCATTCTCGCGCGCCTGCTTAAAGAGATCGCGCACCCGCGCGGCGCCAACTCCGACGATCATTTCGACGAACTCCGCAGCACTCATTGAGAAGAACGGCACCCCCGCTTCTCCCGCGACCGCCTTCGCCAGTAAGGTTTTCCCAGTCCCCGGCGCGCCTATAAGCAGCACGCCTTTCGGAGCGGCCCCACCTAAGCGGGTGTATTTTTGCGGATCTTTGAGGAAATCAACGATCTCGACCAGCTCGTTCTCGGACTCGTCGATGCCCGCAACGTCATCAAAAGTGACTTTGGTATCCTTCTCCTGATCGTAGCGTCGCGCCCGACTCTTACCAATGCCCATAAGCCCTCCCCCGAAGCCACCACCCTGCTGCGCCGCCCGCCGAAACATCACGATATAAAAGCCGATGATGAGCAGGGCTGGGCCAAACCCGAACAGCAACATCGACCAGAAGCCGCCTCCTTCGTCGATCGGCTTGGCGCTAATCTCAACGCCGTTCTCGATCAAAAATGCTTCCAACCCAGGATCAAGGAAGGACGGGAGCGTCGTGGTGAAGGTGCTTGCTGTTTTTGACAGGGGAGGAGAGGACGCACCGGGCTCCTTCGCTGTGGAAGACGCGCTCCCAGATGTTGTACTCGGCTCCTCCACGCGCGGGTAGGTGATTGGGAGCTTGAAACGACCGGTGAGTGTCTGGCCCTGGCTGAAGAGCGCCTGCACGTTGCCTTTTTTGACTTCTTCTTTGAGAAGGGTATAGGGCACGGTGATTGGGGCGTCCGCAGGGGGAAAGAAATACTGCATGATCACGTAGTTGGCGAGCAAAGCGAGCAGGAACCAGAACCACGTTCTCTGCGGTAGCATCTTCGCGGGCCCGGTCCCTTTGGCGTCTGTCGGCTTCTTGTTGGTCGGCTGCCCGTGTTTGGGTAGGACGGAGTCGTCATTGCGTTCGAGCTTCTGTCTCATAAAACTCATAGTTACCTCTTCGGCCATACCGGACCGACAGGGCAAGCCCTGTTTCGCGGAGAACCAGTGAAAAGCATTTCTCTCTCAGTTGTTGCATGACAAAGTGAGCACAGCTTTTTCGCTGCCCCAGTCAAGGACAAGGCGCCGCGCATGCGCGGGTATGCCTACTCTCTGCAAATTGCTTGCCGTGATGTTCATCCAAGAGGCCGCGCGAAGCGTCCGGGCACGCCCCGCGTCACCGCAGGAAAGAAACCCCGCCGCTCCTCCAGAGGTTGAGCGGGAGTGTCCGTCACGCGCACGCGCACGATGATCCGTGGCGGTGTGCCACACACAGCGCCTTTCGCAGCGGACAAGGGTCAAGTCCTCCGGTTCCTGTAAAGTGGTCAGGCAGCAGAGGCGGCACTTCTGCGGGATACGTGTTCAGATATCGGTGGGGTCCTCACTTCCGGTTCGTCCAACTTGAGCTGCGCGCGCAACTTACGAATCTGGTGTTGCTCCAGGTCGCGAAAACACTTCTTGCCCCAGCGGTCACTGACCCGAATCAAGACCCCAAAGACGAGATTGACCAGACTCTGCTCGCCCCAGAGATGGGGAATGACCTTGGTGCGGCGCCGCTCTTCCACAAACGCCCGCGCCACCAACACTATGTGCGCCCCTCCAATCTGGTGGCGCTGGGGGACCAGGAGGTGGTTCAGACTGGCCTGGGCATCATCAAGCAAACAGCGACAGGCTTCCGGCAACTCCTGCTGATCCTGCGCCACGATCGCCTCGCGCCGCTGCTCCGCCTTCTCTGGGGTCGGGGCAGCGCGCAGATCGACCAGTAACGCTTTGACCTGCGGCCAGAGGTGCGCCGGCACTTTCTGTCGCAGATTCCGCATCTTGTGAAACCACCAGCGCATCCGTACCGATTGCGGCCACATCGCGTCAATGGCTTTGGTCAGCCCGGTCGCGCCATCGGTGGTGATCGTCACCGGCACTTGCATCCCTCGCTTGGCCAATCCCCGTACCACCTCCAGACAACTCGCATAACTCTCACTATTGGTCGTGGACAAACTCAGGAACACCTTGCGGCCATCCTCACCTATCGCCCCCCCCCACAGCACTCCGGTCTTCTGGCCCCAGCGCCGTAACGGTTCGTAGACCGTATCGATAAAGAGGGAGGCGACCGGCTCGTGGCTCAGGTCCCGTACCCGCCACGCTTCATACTCCTCCTGTAAGGTCTCCGTCAGCTCACTGACCGTACTCTGGGAGAGCACGCACTGGCCCACCGCACTCTCTCAACTGTCCTCAATGTCCCGCTGCGACATCCCCCCCACATACATTTCCACACTCAGCCGCTTTCACACGGCCCTCGTCGTTGCCACTTGCCGCCATAACGGCGACCGCTACGGCTCTTCTCGTCCTCGAATCTGCGGCAACTTCACCCGTCACACCCCTTCGACCGTCTTCAGCGTCCCATTCTCGTACCCGTTGCGATACCCTGGCTGCTCACCCCGCGCTTCGTACCGCCCCCGTCCCAACACCGTGGCTTGTTCTTGCTCTCACGCTTCTGGTAA
>JABFSC010000184.1 GCA_013140885.1 Deltaproteobacteria bacterium
GTGACGTGATCCATATCCCCTCCTCGCGAGTCAAGCGCGCTCAATTCACGGGAATGCTGTGCCCTCGTTGGGAGAGGATGGCGAGGGCCTTCGCTCGACGTAAGACCGAACGGTGGTAGGCGGTAATGAGCCTTTGTTGTTCCGCTTCCTCGGCGGGCGTCAAGTCTCGTTCTCCGGCTTCTGCATTGAGCTGCGTGAGGCGCGCTTCTTCCGTCAGCGGGAGGGACGGGCTCGTCGCTGCCCACAATGCCGCGTCACTCAGGAGGTGCATGGCCGCCAGTTCATTAGCGACTTCGGGTGGGAGGTTTGACATCACCGGCAACGCGGCTTCCAGGCTCGTCACCGTTACGTCTTCCACTGACCGGTGCGTCAAATCCGCAGCGTGTTTGAGCTTCTGGAAAAGGGACTCTGGAATGTGAACGGCGATAGTAGTGGCCATTGGCATCTCTCCTCGCAAGACTCAGCGACGAATGTAGCACATCTCTCCCACCGGGAGGAGAGCTGCCAAGGGCCACTGTTCGCTTCTCCAACTTTCTTGATCTTGTCACCTGAATGGAACGAAGCGGAATCGAGAGCGGCGCGTGCTGAGAGTCGAGGCTCCTGGATGTCACACCGTGCCAACCAGAGCTAATGAACTTGACGAACAAAATCGGTACTTACCTGAGCCCCCTCACCCTGACCTTCTCCCAGCCGGGAGAAGGAACCTGGAAGTACCCGTCCTGCTATTACCGAAGAGGACGGCAAGACCGCCTGCCGTGCGTCTTACTTGGAGACCGCGCTTTCTGTCCCGGTACTCTTGGGTGCCATACCCAGCGAGCCAAATTGCTTGAGATGCGCGACCGGGACACCGGCGCGAAACTTTGCCACCAGCTCCTCGGGATCGAAGGTGAGACCAATCGGGTTCTCCGCGAACTGGGGCCGAAAGAACCACGCGTGACATTCCTCGGGGGTATCGAAGTTATCGATTTGTAGTTCCACCTGGTTGCCATCCGGGTCGGCATAATACATGGACGTGGTTGGTCCGTGGTTGATCGTCCGCACGGGCACGATGCCAGCGGTCTTCAGCCGTTCGTAGGTGGTGACGAGTTCATCCATATCCGTGTAGGCATAAGCGAGATGCGCCAGGCCAGCGGCATTGGGTACTTTGTCAATCGTCCCAGGGCGCGCGACCAACGCCAGCCGATGATGCTCCTCGTCATAGGTGATGAAGGCGATCCATTCGTTCGCGTACTGAATGTCCGCCTCCAGCACGGTGCGATACCAATCGAGCATGCGTGAGAACTGGTTCGTTTGCAGGACCGCGTGCGCGAAGCGGATCGGCGCGAGTTTGCCGCGTTGTCGTGCGGTTGGGCGCACTTGGGTGCTCATGGTTAGCTCCTTTCTTTCGTCGTTACTTTTTCCCGTTGAGCAGCTCTGTCACCAAGGCTTTGTACTGCTGCACAACCGGTGAGTGGTAGAAGCGCGCGCGGTTGACATACGGGTCGCCCGCGTAAAAGTGCTCGTATTGCGCTTGGCGGCTGCCGAACTGCTCGCCCACCAAGTCCCAGGCCAGCTTGAAGAGTTGCACCCGGTGTTTCGCGGACACGCCCTTCCCTTGAAGATAGCGGTCCAGGTAGCCCGCGATCTCAGGATTGGCGAAATCTTTCTCGGTGGGCGTCATGATGACGCCGCTGCCGGACAGTTCCCTGACCGTCTGCACCGCGCGCGCTTGGAATTGCGGCATCAGAATCATCAACGCCCCAGCGAGCGACCGCTGATAGAGCGCGGCATGGGTGTCGCTCGCGGCCGATTGCGCACCGGCATGAATCAACACTTCCATCATTCCCGTATTGGCCACCAGTTCACCAAGTTGCGCTTGGATGTGGAGCGCGCTGGAACGGCCAATGGCGTCAGCGATATGAAACGCGAGTCCAGTGAGGAGTTTCAATTTCACCGCGCCGCGCACCAGCGCCTGGAGCATGCGATACCCAGGCGTGTGATGGCTCGCCGTGTTGAAAATCTCAATGTCACGGTAGATGAACACGCGCTCCCACGGCACCAGCACGTCATCAAAGATGGCGACCGCGTCCTCTTCATCAAAGCGCGAGCTGGCGGGACGGTCGAACTGGCTACGGCCCGCATCGTAGGGTTCACGGCAGATAAACTTGAGCCCCGTGGTCGCGCAGGGCAGCGCGAAGGCCAGGGCATAATCTTCTTCGCCTGGCGAGCGCGGCATGAACGGGCCAAGGTACAACTCGTTGGCGAACGGCGCTAACGTCGAGAGCATCTTCGCGCCGCGCACGATGACGCCACTGTCCGTCTCGCGCACTACGCGCAAGGTGAGAAAAGGATCGCTTTGTTCAGCCGGACCTTTGGACCGATCAATCTGCGGGTCGGCCAGCGTATGCGTGAGACACAGATCGCTATCACGACATTGTTCCCAATAGCGGATCGCGTTGTGCCCGAACCGAGGATCACGTTGCCCCAGATATTCCGCGGCCACCGCCAAATCCGTCACGTACGCATTGCAAAAGTCCGGGAGCCGCCCCATGAGACCAAACGTATATTCCGCGCGAATTTCCTCGGCCCGCAATCGCTGTTCGACCTGAGCGAGTGAGGCGGCCTTGAGGAAACTCAAGGCGACCGGTGCGCCATCGGCAGGCGAGGGAAACGTCAGCTCCGCGCGGCGCTCGTGGTTCAAGTCGTAGAGCGAGGCGAGGGTGGCGAGAATCCCTTGGAACGGCGGGTAGGTGGTGACATCGGTGAGCCGTTCGCCGTTGACGTAGACGACCCGCTCATCGCGAAGACTTTCGATAAACTCACTGCCAGTGCGAATTCCCATGAGTGCGGCGTCCTCTAGGTGCCCTCTCCCATCTGGGAGAGGGGTAGGGTGAGGGATGGAGTGACCGTTCCTTAAGCTGCCGCTCCGCGCATGCGCCACGACGCTTTACCCGCTGGCAGATTGAAGAGCGCGGCGGAATTCTCGCGCATGATGTCTTGTCGCTGGGGCTCGGTGAGATGGGCGGTGTGGTCCGCCAGTAACTCCTGCGATCGCGGCCAGGTGGAATCCGTATGGGGGAAATCGCTAGCCCAGAGCAGTTGCTGGTGGGGCATCATGTGCAGGGAATTGAAGGCGGTGCGATCATCCTGGAAGGTCATCCACACGTTGCTCTTGATGTATTCGCTCGGCAGCTTGGTCAGCCCCTCGATAATGCCATTCACCATGTTGAACTTGGCCGCATGGTCCATGCGATACATGTAGTGCGGCATCCACCCTGCGTCGCCCTCGGCGCAGACGAGTTTCAGCTTTGGGTGGCGCTCGAAGACACCGCCCAACACCAACAAGCCCACGACATCCTGCACCGCGCGAATGATGCCGAGGAAATTGTTCATCGCGTGCCCGCGATGCGGCATGTTAATGCTGCCATCACGCGAGGTCAGAATGTGAAAGCAGATGGGGAGCCCTAGGTCGGTGGCGCATTCCCACAAGGCGTCATAATCGCGATGATCGTAGTCCTCGTGAATCGGACGGCCCGGCATCATCATGCCCACCATGCCCATCTCCTTGGCGCGGCGAAAATCCTCAATGGCGCTATCCACGCTGAGCACGGCGGTCTGCGCGAGTCCGAAGATGCGGTTCGGCGCCTCGCTGCACATTGATTGCAGCCAGCGATTATAGGCTTTCATGCAGGCGTCCTTGTACTCGGCGTCGCGGTGCATACAGAGTCCCATGCCGACCGAAGCGTAGATCATCTCGGCGGCGATGCCGTCCTGGTCCATATACGGCACTCGTGCCCGACCACCGTAAGCGGCTTCACGGATGTCGGAAAACTTGATGCGTTTGGCGCGGTCATTGCGCTCCTTGATGCCAAAGCCCGCGCCATCAATAAAGCCGAGCGCGACCGGGCGCTTCATGCCAGGGACCACGAAGGCTTCGGAGCCATCCGGTTGGGCGACGATACGCGGCGCGGAGTCGCGATATTTCGGATCAATGAAATCGACGTAACAGTTGGGTGGCTCGCAAACATGGCCATCGGCGGAAATGATACCTGGAGGAATCATGCGAAGGTCTCCTTTTTGATGAGGTGCGGAATGTGCTTACGTCTGGGTCTTGTAGCGGATTTTGGGGAAGATCGGAAGAGTTCGGGTCCTTCACACGATACAAACCGGCTCACCAGCTTGTCTGCCCCCTCGATCGCTGGCTCTTCAACATCAGCACCAAGACGCTGACGGTCGGTCACACGTACGTCTATCGCATCAGTCTGGATGATGGGTCGTTCATCAACTTTCAGTTTGGGTTGAAGTAGCAGAAAGAGAGTCGGGTGGGTTATGACCCACCCGACAGAGATTGTCGTTGGTTGCAATTCGCCCACGAGGTTTGTAGGGTGAGCTGGAAATGAGGAGGTCTTCATGGAAAATCTCAGACCCTATGAAGAGCAGATCGTGAACGAGATCAGATCGCTCCCGCGAGAAGCTCTCCCTAAACTCTTCCGTCTGTTGACTTTAGTGCGGGATGAGTTCCTGCGACCGGAACAGGCTCAGTCACCAACGCCGCTTTCGGCACCCCCAAGCCATGAAAAAACACGACAATTGCTCGCCGTATCCAAAGGCAATTGGGCGCAGGACATTATCGCTGAACGGGAAGATCGGTTGTGAGTCAGACTTTCTTCTTTGATACTTCAGCGTTGATTAAGCTCTATCATCAAGAGGCGGGGACAGATCGAACAGCGGCCATTTTTCAGCGTCCAGAGTGGGTGCTCTTTATTTCTGAGTTGGCTACAGTCGAGCTATACGCTGCGCTTGCCCGCAAAGTGCGCATGAGGGAAATCTCCGCTGAGGCTCAGCAAGAGGCGTATCGCAACTTTGAGGATGATTGTCGTCATCGTTTTGTGATTCAGCCCTTGACTGGGATGGTCGTCCAGAAGGCAAAAAACCTAGTCCGGCAGTACGGTAACACGAAAGCCCTCCGTTCCTTGGATTCATTGCAGCTTGCCGCGTGTCTTGTTGCGCAGACCAGCAAAGATTGGACTTTCACTTGTGCGGATAGTCGGCTCTTGGAAGTCGCTCAGGAAGAGGAGTTGCAGATACTGAATCCAGAGGACCCTCAGGAGTAAAATAACCCAGTGCTTCAACGTCCCGATCACTCAATGTTGCAGTGCTTCAAGTAACGTCTTGGCATCCCGCAAGTCCGCGGTATCAAACCCCTCGGTGAACCAGCTATAGACCTCGGATAACATCTGGTAAGCCTCGTGCTGCTTGCCTTGTTGTTGCCACAACCGCGCCAGGCTCATCGTCGCGCGTAGCTCCCACGACTTGGCGCTTTGCTGGCGGGCAATGGCGATGGCTTTGTGGAAACACTCCTCTGCCTCCGCCTGGGTGTTGGGTGCTAGGGGCTGGGGGCTGGGGTTTTCTAATTTTCGACTTTTGCTTTCCTGCGCTAGCAGGAGCTCGCCTTTGAGTTGATACAACTCCGCATCAAGCCAGCAGTTGCCGGTTTCGCGTGACAGGGTAAGCGCTTCTTCGGCGAGATCCAACGCTTCGTCAATGCGTCCGGCTTTCTCGTGAATTTCGATGGATAATGCCAACGAATACGCGAGCGATTGTTCGGCTCCTGAGGCACGAACCATCGCGACGTCCTGACATATTTGCGTAACGCCCTGCTCTGCATACCCAGTCTTGGCTAATCTCCACGCGCGAAAATGATTAGCAAGGGTGATGAGAAAGGCAAATCCTTGCTCTGTGGCCAATCCCTGAAACTCTTCTGCTGTTTCGCGGAGCGCCAGCTCATCGCCCCGCCATCGATGAGCCATGGTCGCGCCAAGGAGAGCGAATCCGAGGGTGAAAAGGTGCCCCTGCTGACGGGCAAGCGCCACTGCCTCTTGTGCTTTTTTCCATGCTTGTTCTGGGTAGCCAGCGATCCATAGGGCTGCGGATAAAAGGGTGAGACACAATCCCCCGGGATCTTGCCCGTACAGAAAAGCGTAGTGCCGGTGTTGCCGTGGATCGTAGAGAGTCAACGCCTGGTCAAAAGAATGTCGACTGCCCAAGAGTTCTCCCTGAAAAAGCAGGATTTGGCCCAGAAATTTGTAGGCTTCCAGTAGAAGAGCCGGGTTTTGCGTCTGTTGTGCCAGAGTGAGACTTCGTTCAATCAGGGTACGTGCAGTGCCGAACTTTGCGCGTACCACATAGAATATGGCCAAGCCATGTAACACAGGGAACAGATGGGGAGTGTTGCCGAGTTGTTCACAAAGAGTATGCGCGCGTGCGTAGGTCTGTTCGACCTCTGGGACAGCGAACCCTCTAGTATTCATGAACGCAGCCCCCAACGGCATCAATAAGCTTAACTCGAGGTGAATACGTTCTGGGCTGTCCGGGAGCTGCGTGAGGAGGTCCAGCGCGGTTGTGAGATGTCCAATCGCTTCTTGAGCCGCACTCCGTCCCAACGCGGTACGCCCTGCTTGGCCGTGATACTGCACGGCACGGGGATAGTCACGGGCTTGCCCAAAGTGCACGGCTAAGGCTGCGGCAATCTCTTCTGCCCGGTCCCCGTACCCTTGCGCTAACCGCGCGCCAATCTGTTGATGCACGTGTCGCCGCTGGCTCGGCGTCACGCGCTCATACAGCACTTCGTGATATAGGGCGTGACGAAAACTGAAGCGGGCACTGGTCGTGCCATCGGGCCACTGGGTTGTGCCGGTGGCGCGCACAAAGTGCTCGCGGCGGGCGAGGTTGGCACAGTGCTCTTCGACCGTGGTGACGGAGAGCGCAAGACTGGGCGCAATGGTGGCCGCCGCGAACTCCATCCCCACCGCACTGGCCGTGACGAGTAGCTGGTGCTCGTCGGTACTGAGCTGATCAATCTGCCGCTCAATCATTTGCCGAATCGTCGCGGGGAGACTGAGCGACGCGTGGCTCCCCTCCTCACTCGTCGTGGCGTGACGCAGCAGGAGATCCTCGACGACGTTGACCATGAACAAAGGATTGCCACTGGTGCGGTGGTGAATCGTGCGGGCGAGCGGTTGCAGGGGCATGGCCCGGATCGCCAGATACTCCTCTACCGCGGCCTCGGTCAGGAGCGGCACTGGCAGTTCGACACTGTGGCGATGAATGGCCAAGTCCTGGGTTAATGTTCGCAGGGGATGGCCATTGCCGAGCACTTCCATGGGCCGATAGGTGCCGAGCACCAAGAGCCGCGCGGGCTGTCGCCGGCGCGCCAGGAACGAGAGGGCATCCAGGGTCGAAGGATCACTCCAGTGCAAGTCCTCCAGCGTCAGTATCAGGACGGTGTCCCGCGTCAGGGCTTCGAGGCCCTCGGCCAACTCCCGAAGCATCCGCTCGCGGGTGGCCCCAAAGGTGTGGACCTGCAACGCCGCCCGATCCGCCGGTGTGGCTAACGCGGCCAACTGCATCAACCAGGTCGGGGCGTACTGCCGCAACGTCTTCACCAGGCGGTCTTGCGCTGGGCCACGGCCGAGTTCCCCCAACGCCGCGAGCAGCGGCAGATAGGGTTCACCAGGGCCGAACTGCTCGATGCACTGGCCGTGCGCGAGGA
>JABFSC010000461.1 GCA_013140885.1 Deltaproteobacteria bacterium
CAGCACGCCGGTAATCACAAACTGCGCCCGAGGAAATTTCTCCCCCAACATGGCCATGAAAGGAATGGTGCCCCCTTCTCCCCAGTAGCACGCTTCCTTGCCGAAGAAGTCCAGAGACGCGCGTTTGAGCGAGGTCTCCAGCCACGGCTCCAACGCGGGTGCATTCCACCCATACGCGGTCTGTTCAGGCTCGAACGTGACTTTCGCGCCATACGGCGGATTGGTCTCCAGCGTGTGCTTGAGGAATGCCACGGCGCTTGCTGCGTCCACCAAGGCTGGAATCCGCAACGACACTTTGACGGCGGTCACTGGGCGCAAGACATTGCCCGATTTGTCGAGTGATGGCAGTCCGGCGGCTCCCGTAATCGCCAACTGTGGTCGCCACGTACGATTCAACAAGGCTTGCGTGTAATCACGAGAGACTGGTGACACTTCCGGCTGAAAGGGAAACTCACTATAGACGCTCTCTCCCAGCACCTGCGCCGCCGCCGCTGTTTGCTGGACACGGGCTTCGGGAATCTGCGCATAGAATTCACGAGGGAGAATCTCGCCGGTGTTTTCATTTTCCAACCGACTGAGAAGCTGGCGCATGATCCTAAAGGTCGAAGGCACGATGCCACTCGCGGCCCCCGAATGCACGCCTTCAGTCAAGGTCGAAATTGTCAGAACGCCGTTCAGGAGTCCACGGAGCGAACAGGTCACCCACAACTGGTCATAATTGCCGCAACCCGAGTCGAGGCAGACCACCAGACTCGGCGTACCGATCCGTTCTTTCAGCGCTTCGATGTAGTACGGCAGATCCGGGCTGCCACTTTCCTCACAGGCTTCAATGATGATGACACAACGTGCGTGGGGAATCCCTTGCTGTTTGAGGGCTTGAATCGCCGTCAACGAAGCGAACGCCGAATAGCCGTCATCGGCACCACCGCGCCCATACAAGCGCCCATCCTTGAGCACCGGTGTCCACGGCCCAAGGCCCTCGTGCCAACCGTCCATGGGCGGCTGTTTGTCGAGATGCCCGTAGAGCAACACGGTTTCGCGCGCATCGCCAGGGATTTCGATAAACAGCAACGGCGTCCGCCCTGGGAGTCGCTCCACCTTGAGGGTGAGGCCAGGCACGTTCTGGCGACGAATCCAATTGGCGATCAGATCGGTCGCCTGGTTCTGGTAGCCGTTCGTGCTCCAGTTGGGGTCATAGAGTGGGGATTGATTGGGGATGGTGAGATATTTCTGAAGGGCGGGAATGATTTTCTCGGTCCAAACCGTTTCCACGAATTGCCGCGTGCTATCGATATCCATCAATGTCCCTTTCTTCTTGGCATGAGTGCCAGGATATGTCGCTCGTTGCGCGGGCAAAGTATAAGCGTCCGTGGTGGCAAGGTAAACGCGGGCGATTGCGGAAGCGCGACGGGGTGCTATAGCAGCCATGCCCCACGCGCTGACGCGAGTCAACCATTAGCGGGTCGATCGGGTTACCGGGGATACGGGTGGCGCGACGGGCGAACTAGCGGAAACCGTCGTGTTGGGTTGGGGGGCCTATGAAGAGTGAGGCCAAGGAAAGGATTGGAAGCGGAAACGACGGAGAATAAACTCCCACGAAAGGACCCTATTCTCCGCGGAGCGAAACAAACGGCGGGTTAGACAGCCTGGGCTAAGATCTTCTCGTCAACATCGACACTGACCAACGGCCGGACATCAACGGCGACGGCGACCACGAGTTGTTCGGATTTCCATTTCTGCAGCGCATTGCGCAGGCGTCCAGGATGAATGTTGAGAATGTCACAGATGTTCTCGAATGAAAAAAACCAATGAGTATCGGTCGAATCAATCCATTCTTCAGCTTCTTGGAACAAGCGGCGCTCATGCGGTTTCTTCGCCAAGACGTAGGTCTGAAAACAATGCACGGCATCTTCTAGCATGGCGAGCAGTAAGCGTTTTTCGCCCTGGATCGGCTTTCTTCCAAGCAGCGTGAAAAACTGCTCCGGTAAGAGCGTATCAGGCTCGAACATAGGTACGTTTCCTCCTGAGTTGGGGATTTCGGAATGTGGGCTGAGCTAGGAAGGTAGCGAAATCCACGTTATAAGTAAAGTAAAAAAATCTTTATTGAAGTATTAGGAATTATGCACATAGAAACCCTCAAAGTTTTCTGTGATCTCGCGGAGACGGGAAGCTTCTCCCTCGCCGCTTCCAAAAACTTCATTACCCAATCGGCGGTGAGCCAGCAGATTCGCAGCCTCGAGGAGCGCTATGGCCGCGAATTGATCGAACGCTCGAAAGGCCATGCGCGCCTCACCCAGGCGGGCGAGGTCCTGTACGAAGCGGGGAAAGACATTGTCCACCGGTACCGCGAGATCGAAAACAACCTGCAGTCCCTCGCCCGCTCGGTGGCCGGGACAGTGCGCGTAGGGACGGTCTACAGTGTGGGTTTATATGAACTTTCCGCGCCTCTCAAGCGATATCTCCGCACCTTTCCGGAGGTCACGGTCCATCTCGAATACACCCGCGCCAACAAAATCTACGAAGACGTGAGCCACGGCGAAATTGATCTGGGGATCGTCGCTTATCCCAATAAACGCCCCCAGCTCTTGGTCGCGCCGTTCCGTGAGGATCGGCTCGTCCTCATCTGCTCACCGCAACATCCATTCGCGAACTTCCAGCGGGTGTCCATGAAGAAACTGCATGGAGAAAAGTTCGTGGGCTTCGAGCGTGACGTGGCGACGCGTCGGGCCTTGGACCGCGTCTTTCGTCAGCATGGCATCAAAGTCCAATACGTCATGGAAATGGATAACATCGAGACGATCAAGCGCGTGGTGGAAGTGGGCTCAGGCTTATCCATCGTGCCAGAGCCCGCCATCGCGCAGGAAGTGAAGAACGATACCCTGCGCGCCATCCAATTTTCCGACGAGCCCCTCATGCGGCCCCTGGGCATTCTGCTGAAGCGTGGGCGGCGCTTCACCCCCGCCGTGCAAGAATTCATCGACTTTCTCAAGGACAAATCGGCGCGTGGGGGGATACCAGAGTCCTCGCGTGTGATCACAAATGGTGAATCGTGATCTCGGCCTACTCTCGGAGGAGCGGTGGACCTCGTTGTTCCGGCGCAGTACCCCATGAGTTCGTGGCGTCCGCGGCGGTTACGGTTCTCGTCCTAGCCAATACACCCCAAGAAAGAGTCCGACTTCGAGGGCCAGCAGCGCGCATAACGCCTGCGGCAGGCTGATGCGCGTCAGCACGCTCGTCTCCGGTTGTGGCACGGGCAGCGTCGCGTGATGCGCCCGGTGACACGTCAAACAGGAGGTCTTTGCCTGCTGTTGTTGATGACACGAGAGGCACTTCTCCATCGGTAAGGGGTACACGGCGGACCGGATGGCCGGTCGATACGTTTGCTCCTGGGGAATGGTGAAGTGACACTCCACGCACTCCGTCGCTTTGTGGTTGTCGTGAGAAAACTCGACATAGTGGAGAGTACGCGGGAGCCGGAGCACCTTGTTGTCGTCGCGCGCGTGACACTTGCGACATTGCGCCGACGTTTTGTCGGTGGCGATTCGCGGATCACGATCCCCAACTTCCACATGGCACTCAATACAGTCCTCATGCGTGGGAAAGGCGGAGCCCGCGCCCAGGGCATTGATAACGGTCCCTGGGAATGGCTCGTGACAGGCGCGGCAGGCACTCTGGCGCGAACTTTTCGCATGGATGGCGTGGCCGAAAATAAGACCAGTCTCATCGTGCCGCGTGCTTTGTTGCCACTGCCGCAGCGCGTTTTCCGTTGCCGGCGGCGCGAGGCGCACGGTCCTTTTTTCCGTCGGTCCGCTGGCCGGAAAAAGCGGCTGATAATAGCGCCAGAGCGGACGGTCACGAAACGCGGCGTCATGGCAACTCCAACACTGGCTGGCGTTCCCCCGTATGTCGAAGGTCCGTCCGCGATGTTCCGTATGACAGGAGAGACATTGGTCCTGGTGTTGGGTGTTTGTCTGTAATATATTCGCGTGACAATCGGCGGCGGCGCAGGTGGTGTGGATGGCCTGACTACCCCAGGCCGGATGACACGTGGCGCACTCGCCTTCCCACTGGGCGTGTCCGACAGTAAGCGGGCCACTCGCCAAGAATGTCGGTTTTCCCCAGACCAGCAAACCGCCGCTCCCTATGGCGACGAAAAGGAAAGCAACAAGAACGGTTTGCCACCGTGAAGGCAGTGAGATCGTGATAGGAGCCGCGACGGGTGGAGGTGGTGACGGAGATGGTAGTGAGACCTCGCGCTCCATCCGTGGGCGAGCAGAGGGTGAGGAGGGGGGACGTGGTGGTCGTGGTGCGAAACTGGTCTTTTCGCCTTGAGCGGGAATTTCGACCTGCAATCGCGTATCACTGAGGATAATGAGGTCCCCATGACGGAGCGTCGCGCGTTGCGTTCGTTCGGTGTTGTCGTTCAGAAACGTGCCGTTCAAGCTCCCGCCATCAATCAGCACGAACCCGGTTGGCGTCTGCTCAATCGTGAAGTGAATGCGCGACACCCGCAGGTCTTTCAAGATAAAACTCGCCGTTTGCCCACGTCCGACCGTAACGCGAGTCGCGCTTGGCGGGAGTTCATAGGTGATGCCCGCATCCGCTCCTTCAAGCACACGCAGCAGGAGCCGTGGGGGAGCCGGTGCTGGAGAAGGCCCAACGACCGTGGCCTCATCTGAAGGAGGCGACGGCGCGGGTGACACCTGCGCGCGCGGTGGTTCTCGTACGGGAGGCGGCGAAGGACGTGGCGGTGCGGGCTCCTGGCGCTGTGGAGGTGGAGGCGGAGACGGTGTGGCCTCAACTGGAGGAGCGGGTGGGGGCGGTGGCGGACGATGCGCCTCGGCCAACTGCGGAAATTCAATACGGAGGAGGCTTTTCCCTAGACGAATTTCGTCGCGGCTGTTCAGCGTGTAGGTCGTGATCCGTTCTTCTTGCTCGTTGACGAAGGTGCCATTCACACTCCCCAAGTCCGCAAGGACCACCTTGCCTTGTTCTTGGCGAATCTCACAGTGTCGTCGTCCCAGCGAGGAATCGTGCAGCAGCAGGTCACAGACGCTGCTCCGCCCGATGACCGTTGAGTCAGCGGCGAAGGTAAAAACCTGTCCGGCGTCGGGGCCGCTAAGAACCGTGAGAGTGATCACCGATAGACTCTGCTAGTAGTACCAGATGGCAAGAATGTGAAAGAGGGAGAACGTGATGAGCCCCACGGTGACCGCGATATGGAGAAGCATCAGCCGTTCCCGGCGTACATCAATTGGCGTGACGCGAACAGCGCGAACCTCTTGTTGCCCTGCTAACTCAGATGAAGAAGAAGAGGAGGAAGGTGAGGTGCGAGTAGCCCGGATGACAAGACCCCCACTGAGAACCGTGACGAGGAGGAAGGAAAACGCGATCGTGGCGACGACATTGCCAAAATGCAGATGAGAATGCAGCAGGATGAGCCACATCGAAAGGAAGCCAAGGACGTTGTGCCAATCGGTCCACCCACTCCGATCCGTGGAAGGACGCTCCCAGAAATGACTGAGCAGCGCGCCAACGAGGGCGGCAAAGCCGAGCACTCCCAAAAAGCGACCATACGGAGTACGCGCATCAAGAAAGCCGACACCGCGAAATAAGGAATAGACGAAATATCCCGTGAGGAGACTTCCTATGACCAACGCGACGACAAGAGGGCGCTGCATGGCTGTCATGATGAAATTCAATAATGATTGGGCATCGTTCCCCAGTTAAGTAGCGGTCGCCCTGGTGTTTGACAAGTGGAACAAGAGACTGCCCCGCGTTGCCTTGACTTCAGGGGGTAGCTTCCCTACCCTTGCCCAGACGGTAAAGTCTTGGTGAACAACTTTCTCTCATAACGAGAGAGTAGGAGGAAGGAAGGAGCTATGAGAATTGCCGCGATTGTCAGTCTGCTGTTATTGAGTACGGTGGGGTGGATGGTTCCAGAACGGGTGGAGGCACGAAGTTTATCGGCTCGTCTTGATGGGCTCTTTGGCAAAGGAGGGATTCGTTTGCGGCCAGATGACAATCCGCTCTTTCCCCCACACGAGGCGCATTTTAGCGCGGATAGTTTGGAGACTTTGGGACTGTTGGCGCAACAGTTGGCTCCCAGTGCCGCGGACTTTCCGGCACTTTCGACCACCCCAGGATTCACGTTCCGGTATAATTCCCAAATTCAAGCCTTTGAGCGCTCCTCGGGGACCTTAGGGCCGGTCTACGTCGAACGCCCGCAGACCTTAGGGCGTGGCAAGCTTGATTTCGGTGTTTCGTACTTGTCGGCGGATTTCAAAGAACTTGAAGGAAAGAGCTTGGATAAGCAGCGGTTTCGGCTTGGACATGGCAATTGTTGTGAGGGAAATCAGGCTTTTGAGGAAGATACGATTGACATCGCGTTCAAGACATTTGAGGTGCGCTCCCATGTGGTCTCGTTCTTTGCCACCTACGGGCTGACGGACGATTGGGATGTGAATATCCTACTGCCCGTGGTTATTACCGCAATGAAACTCGAGGCGCGGGCAACAATCGATAACAGTGGTTCAGCGCGACAATTCCCGGGCTCGGGGGGCATTCATTTCTTTGATAATAACAGGCGGATCACGGATGACAGGTCCCAGGATGACGATAAAGTGGGCGTCGGTGATCTCCAGATCCGCACGAAATACCATCTGTTCGAGGCAGGCGGCTTTAACATGGGTGCCGGCCTGTCCTTGCGCTTGCCGACTGGGGATGAAGACAATTTTCAAGGGCTGGGGGATTTCACGCTTTCGCCGCTGTTGGCGCTGTCGTATGAAATTGGTCCCGTGGATTTTCATACCAACGGAGGTTTTCAACTCAACTTTGATGATTCCGACCGTAACCGGGTGCGGTATGCGGGTGGTGTGACGGTCAGATTGCTCGAAGAGGTGGCACTGCTGGTTGATGTCATCGGCAGCTCCGGTCTCAAATCCGACCGGGTTTCCCGCACAGTGACGGAGTCTATTACTATTGGCGAACGTGGAAACTTTGATGAGGTTTTACAAGACCGCATTGTGAGCAAATCGTTCAGGACCGATATTGTCGATCTGAACGTGGGCTTCAAAGCGACGCCGTTTGGTGTCAACCGGTCGGTCGTGGCGTTCGCGACGGTCTTCGTGCCGCTCAACAATGATGGGTTACGGGCGGATTTTATCCCGGCGGTTGGCGTCGAAGTCGGATTCTAGCCAAGCTGGGGCACGGACTCCCGTGCCCCGGCAATTCCCAGTGAGGGACTCGCGGCTTGTCAAGACTTGAAGAAGTCGCGCACGAGAGTAGACACCTTCCCCAGTTGTTCCAACTGCGGCACATGCCCTGCCTGTTCAATCATCTCAATACGCGAGTGCTTGATGCGACTCGCGAACTCCTGCGCGTACACGGGCGGGACCAGCTTATCGCTCTTCCCCCACACCAGCAGCGTGGACGCCGTGATGCGATGAATCCGCTTCTTTAAGCCTTTATCGGGGATCGGCCAGATA
>JABFSC010000173.1 GCA_013140885.1 Deltaproteobacteria bacterium
TTTTTTCTGAAGCTTCTCCACGATGTGGTGGATGTAGCGTTCGCGAATTCCCGCGACACCTTTCTGATACTCCTCTTCCCATCCCGCAAACTCCGATCCTTGCACGTCCCATTTGACGCGGACATAACCCAGATCACGCAGCAGGGATCGCACGCGCTCGTCATCATCGCCGAAAGGCGGACGGACCAGTTTGAGCGTGGAAAAATCGGACAACAAGAGTTCGGTGTCGTGCAGCTCCGTGACGATTCCCTCGCGTGAGAGTTGGGGAAAGTGGGGGTGCGTGAAGGAGTGATTCCCAATCACATGCCCTCCCGCTCGCTTGGCGGCTAGGAGGGCGCGACCATTATCGGGGAGCTGTCGCAGTCGGTTGCCGACCTCGAAAAAGGACGCGGATACCTGATACCGCGCAAGAATAGCGAGGAGTTTCGCGGTGTCCTCTGGGGCCGCGCCATCGTCGAACGAGATGTGCACTTTTCCCGCGAAATCCGGTCGCCGGTATCCCACGGCGAGGACCGCCGTGCCAAGGAGTAAGAGCGCAGGGAGGAGAAATTTTTTCTGGATCATTTGCTTGTTCATTGGTTCAGTCCCGCGTGAGTAAGGGGGGATAGGAGTAGGGCAAACCCAGTCAGCAGAATGACTGTCGAGAACGAATGCTGGAATTGCCGTTGGCTTGTCATGGTTCCTCCAGATATTGAATAGGTGAAGAGATTGTCGAGCGCTTCCTGTATTAACGAAGCACGCTCGATTTTGGTTGACAGCCATAATCCCAAAAATTGCCTCCTTGTCGGATTTTCGTTAAAGACAAGAGGTGCGCGTATGGTTGGAACAACAAGTGAAGCGTTTGCGGCGTCGTTCCGGGTATCGTCCGAATCGACGCCTGACGCAACGGGGTGCGTGGCTGAAACGCTTCGCCCGCTGGGCGCTCGTGGGAGCTGCTGGGTTTTATGGAATCTGCTGTGTCTCGTTGCTCTATCTGAAATGGTTGCCGCCGTTGACCACGAGCGTGCAGATTCAGCGCCGTATCGAGTCGGTGTTCAGTTTCGAAAAATATCGGAAGCAGTATTCGTTCGTGCGGCTGTCCGACATTTCTCCTCATCTCATTCATGCCGCGATCGCCTCCGAAGATGCGCGCTTCTTTGCGCACCATGGGATTGATTGGATTGAAATAGACGCGATCGTGACGTCGGCCTGGCAACGGGGAAAACTAGACCGCGGCGGATCGACGGTGACACAACAATTGGTGAAGAATCTTTTCCTGACGACCCATCGGTCGGTCGTGCGCAAGATTCCTGAATTGACCCTGGCACCGCTGGCGGAACTCTTTCTGTCCAAACAGCGCATTCTGGAGCTGTATCTGAATGTGATTGAGTGGGGGCCGGGCGTGTACGGCGCCGAAGCGGCGGCGCGCTTCTATTATGGCGCGTCCGCGCGCTCGTTGAACCGTGAGCACGCGGCGCGCTTGGTGGCGTGTCTTCCTTCGCCATTGACGCGCGAGCCAGAAGAGATGGATCGGCGCAGTGCGCGCATCCTGGCGCGGATGCGCGCGATGGGGTGGTGAGTCCGTCGGGGATTATAACCGCGGCGTATGGGTCACCAGAAACCGCTTGATGGCCTCGATCGCGTGCGCTTGATGTTCCAGCTCTTTCCAGTGTTCAATGAGTTTGGCATTGGGCGCGAGCGCGACGATATCACGGGACGTCACAGCGGGATGATACATATCGTTGCCGAGCAGGACCAGCAGTGGCGTGGAACAGCTCTTCACGAAGTCGCGCGAGACGTTGAAGAGGAAATCACCCCCGTACATGTTCTGTTTGAATGCCTCCCAGGTGGCGTCGTCCGCTTCGGGATGCGCGGCCCGTTGTTCCTTGGCCCAGCCGTCAAACATCTCGAAAAAGGCAGGTCGATTATTATCGACGCCAATGGGCTGAAACAAGACGGCGGACGCGACGCGCCGTGGATCGGCTTTGATCAGTCCCATGCTATAGGAGCCCCCGATGCACATGCCCGCCACATGGAACTGATTGACGCCCAGATGGTTGAGCAACGCGAGCTGATCTTCCGCGTAGACGTGCCAACTATCGGTCGCGTGAATCGGGGCTCTCGACTGCCCGGCATTGCGTTGGTCCATCGCGATGACGCGATAATGGGTCGCGAGGTGCGGAATTGGGTTCCACGAGACGCGATCCCAAAACGATACCGTAGAGCGCATCCCACCCGGCGCGATCATCAGCAAGGGGAACCCACTGCCACGTTCTTCATAATAGAGACTGACTTCTCCACGAGTGAATATCGGCATGATTCTGTGGCCTCCTTTTTTAACTCGAAACTCGAAACTCGAAACCCGAAACTCGAAACTCGAAACTTCACTACGCTCGTTCCAACACGACGACCGGAATCTCCCGCTGCGTTTTCGCTTGATAGGCATCATAGGGAGGGTAGATCGCCGCCATCATTTTCCATAGACGGGCGCGTTCCTCTCCTGTCGCCGTGCGAGCGGTCGCGCGAAACTTATTGGCGAGGACTTGTACCTCAACCGTGGGATGCGCGGCAAGATTGAGATACCACCCTGGATGTTGGGGCGCGCCGCCCTTGGAGGCGACGATCACATACTTTCCATCCGCCTCGCCGTAGATCAGCGGCATGATGATGGGCTGACCGGAGCGTCGTCCGGAGGTGGTCAACAAAAGCGTCGGGATCGGTCCTGGTCCACCGACGGGTTTCGAGTCCCATAAGTGGCCGTCGGCGCCGTTGCTTTCGATATAGCGCCGCAGATGGTCTCCGATCCATTGTGGGAGAGTCGCTGGTGCTGTGGTGCTCATACTGTGTCCTCCTTCTGTTGTGCGTTCTGGACAACTAGAATCCGCGCGGATGCGGAGGTCCCCAACGCAACGTTTGCTCTGCTCTGAGGTGTATTTGCCAATAGCTGATACTGGTGAGACGAATACGTACGACTTTGCCCATCCGCTGAGTTTGGGTGCGGAACTCTGGATGGCGAAGGAAGCGACGAATGTAGTCCGCGACTTCATCGTCCCACACGTCAAGGAAAACCAGACAATAACCTTGGTGCGGAAACGTAGGTCGATAAAAACCGTGGTCGAGAGTGAAAAAGGTGGGGTGTTTCAACTGATGCAGTAACGGGAGAATGTCCTCTTGGTCTTTCATGCCAGAGCGGCCAATTCCTACACCAATTTTCCGAAAGTGAACTTTCTGGGCCGCAAGAGATTGACACTGGCTCTGACCAATGTCCTCATCAAGGATGTTCACGCTGCCCGCCGCTGCTCACCCATTTTTTCGAGTAAGGCGTCGTTGGCCAACGCCACGGCTTCGGCAATCGCCTCTCGCTTGACGCTGCCGTCGTATTCTTGCGCAATCCAGTCCCAGTCTTTGTCTTTTGCGACATAATACAGCACGCTTTTGACCATGATCCGGGTACCCTTGAACGTGAGCTGCCCATGACAGATGTCGGGGTCAGCAACGATGTACTGTCCCAATTCCGTGCGCTTTCGTACCTTCATACTCTGTTTTCTCCGTGTCTTTGACGACCCACTCTGCCACATCTCCGTCTTGGCGACAACGGTTGTGGGACTGATGAAGGGGAACGTTCCGCGATGCCCGTTTGACAGAGTCTCATCTGGCCTGACTGTCAAATTCCGATGGTTGCGGCACGTCTGGAGTCGTAGGCTCAACTGGTTTCGGTTTAGGTTTTGGTGGGGCCGGACGCTTGAGGGTATTGCGTTTGACGGCTGCGCTTTGGAGCAATTCCCAGTTGCTATTGGCGTGACGGAGTTCCACACCCACTGAGTTTTGGAGGTTGATGCCCAGATTGCCGATGACGGCATTGCTTTCCTTTGTCAACGTCGCGGGCCATTTCTCTTTCTCGTCACTTTCGGACGGGAGCACGATCCGCAAATGCACCCGGACTTTGGCGGTCACGCCAAACCGATCAAGCACGGCATAGGGCGGCTTGCCATCCGGGACTTGCGAGAGCACCGTGCGCCACGAGTCTCCCTCGGTGTAATCAGCCACGGGTTTGTAGGTTTTGGAGATTTTCTTGGCACTCATGTCCGCGATGGTGAATTTTTCGGTATTGGGCTCGGCGATGAGGATGACATTGGCCGTGCGTTTTGCTTGATCTGGGGCGGAAACCGTGACAACAAACTGGAGCGCTTCCATCTTATTATTACGGGACACCTGCTGGAGCGCCCATCGTTTAGGGAAAGTGTAGGTGACCGCGCCGCCGAGCAAGGAAGGGGGGAGCTTCTGCGCGTGAGCGGTGGACGCGAGAAGGCAAAACAAAGTCGAGAAAACGACGAGTCCGCTCAAAATGACTCTTTTTGATGGATTGCGGCGTGTCGGAAAAAATAAAGGAATAGTCACTTGATCCCCCTCACCCTAGCCCTCTCCCAGCCGGGAGAGGGAACTTTCGGAGCCCTCTAACTTCATGTCATTGCTCAGCCAGGAGAGGGAACGCGAAACTCGCTTACTGCTTATTCATGCAGTTGCAGTTCGAGCCGCGCGATCTGATTGCGATGCACTTCATCCGGACCGTCGGCGAAGCGGAGGGCGCGTGCTTGCGCATACGCGCTGGCGAGCCCAAAGTCCTGCGAGATGCCGCCGGCACCGTGCACCTGCATGGCCCAGTCGATCACTTGCAGGGCCATGTTGGGCGCGGACACCTTAATCATGGCGATTTCCTTGCGCGCCGCTTTATTGCCCACGGTGTCCATCATGTGGGCGGCTTTGAGCACCAGCAGCCGCGCCGAATCAATCAGGATGCGAGATTCCGCGATGCGTTCTTGTGTCACTGTGCGTTCGGACACGGCCTTGCCAAAGGCGACACGTGCCTTAGCGCGTTTGCACATCTTTTCCAGCGCGCGTTCCGCCTGGCCGATCAAGCGCATACAGTGATGAATGCGACCGGGGCCAAGACGGCCTTGGGCAATCTCGAATCCACGTCCTTCGCCAAGGATCATGTTCGAGACTGGCACGCGCACATCCTTGAACTCGACTTCAGCATGACCGTGGGGCGCGTCGTCATACCCGAATACCGAGAGCATGCGCAGCACTTTGACGCCTGGCGTGTCGCGGGGGATGAGAATCTGTGACTGTTGTTTGTAGCGATTCGGGTTGTTCGGATCGGTTTTGCCCATGAAGATGATGATCTTGCAGCGTGGGTCGCCCATGCCGGAGGACCACCATTTGCGGCCGTTGATGACGTAGAAGTCACCGTCACGGGTAATGCGCGACTCGATATTGGTGGCATCGGACGACGCCACGGCGGGCTCGGTCATGGCGAAACAGGAGCGAATTTTGCCTTCCAGGAGGGGTTCGAGCCACTGCTTCTTATGTTCTTCCGTGCCGTAGCGTTCCAGCACTTCCATGTTGCCGGTGTCCGGCGCGGAACAGTTGAACACTTCCGGTGCCCAATGCACGCGCCCCATGATCTCACACAGCGGTGCATATTCCAGATTAGTCAGCCCCGCGCCGCGTCCACTTTCAGGGAGAAAGAGGTTCCAGAGTCCCGCGGTTTTGGCCTTGGCTTTCATCTCTTCCATGATCGGGGGGATTTGCCAGCGGTCGCTCTGGCTATCAACCTGCTCGTGGTACAAGTTCTCGTTCGGGTAGACGTGCTCACTCATGAATTGCTGGACACGTTTCTGGAGGTCTTTCACCTTGGGTGAGTAATCAAAATCCATCGCTCGGCTCCTTCTTCCTGTAGATTACCGGTAAGCCTCGGTACATTAGGAAAACTTGTCTGGCAAGTCAAAGGCACGGGATGGCGGGGATCGGAGAAGGGTTAAAAGGGGAAAGGGGGAAATGGGGAAAATAGAAAGAGGGTTAAAAGGGGAAAGGGGGAAATGGAAAAATGGAAAAGAAGAGAATTGAAAGCTTTGAGGACTTGCTGGTCTGGCAAAAAGGGATTGTCCTGGTCAAACAAATCTACCTTGTCACTTCTGAGGGCAGACTCAATAAAGACTTTGGGCTTCGTGATCAACTCCAGCGCGCGGCGGTGTCCATCCCTACCAACATTGCCGAAGGTTTTGAACGATATTCACGGAAAGAGTACTTGCTGTTTCTCAATATTGCCAAAGGCTCTGCCGGTGAAGTCCGTAGTCTGCTCCGCGTCGCGTTAGAAGTTGGGTACCTCGATAAGGCGACCTATGACCAACTGCGAAATCGTGCCCTGGAACTCAGCCGCTGCTATCTCGCCAATCAAATCCGTGCACTCAAGGCAGCCAATTGATGTTTTCCTTTTACCCCTTTCTCCGTTTACCCTCTTCCCCATTTCCCCCTTTGTCCGCTTGTCCCTTCATTGCAGCCCCGCTTTGCGCAACGCGGCAAGGGTACGTTCCATCACCGCCGGATCTTTTACAGGCCAGAAGCGCTCAAACGACGCTAAGGTGAAGGTGGGGTTGAGCCGTAGCATCTCCGTTGCCGCTACACGCGCTTCCTTTAGCTGGCCCAGCTCGGCGTAGCAGACCGCTAAATGGAAATGGATGGGATGGAAGTCGGGATGGCGGGTCGCGAATTGCTTCCCAAAAGCCAGGGCTTCTTGGTAGCGTCCCGCTAGACGATACGAAGCTGCCAGAAGAAAGAAATAAACATCGGGGGGTTTGGGATTCAGCCGTATTGCCTGCTCATTGGCTTTGACGCTTTCGTCTGGTGGCCCAGTAAGGAAGAGGACATTTCCCAAGTGAAAATAGCCTTCGGCGAAGTTCGGATCGAGAATAACAGCACGTTGGGCTTCGACAAGGGCTAGGTCATATTGCCTCTTCCAGGAGAAGACTCTTCCGAGGATCGCGTGAGGCAAAGGCAGGGCATCATTCAGGGCAACGGCTCGTTGTGCCATTGCAAGAGCCCGCTCTAGCGATTGCCCCTGGTTACTGCTCGGTAGGGAAACGGGCCTCGCAATCGATTGTAGAAAGCGTTCCCACCGGTGTGACTCCAGAATGCCCAGGAGGCGTATCTGTCGTTGACGCACAAAATGGGAAGGGGTTTTCGGCCATCACCGCCACCTTTCCGAATGGAGACCAAGTCTATTCGCGAATACTCACGCGGACGCAATGCGGTCTTGGTGGAGGAAAATTTGAGACTGATGACGTTCAGGAGATTGTTGGTGGAACCGGCAAGTTTGAGGGAGTCTCGGTCAGGGTAGAAGTACATTCCTTCAGCCTCTGTCAAGCCTTTGACCTAAACGCGACTCCACCACAGTGCTTTGGCTCTTTCACTGGTGATTTTGACGGGACGATAACTCTGCCATAGCGCAACCGGTGGGGAGAGATACGCTCGCCCCGCCGCATACCAAGACCAATAGGTTGACAATGGTCCTTCTTGAGGACGGTTTCGATAAGAATCAACCTCACTGCGGGGGCTCATGGTCCGCTTATAGGTTCGATCAGCTTCTCTTGTTCTGGGAAACTACAATCCTTGTCGATTTTTTTGGTTTATACCCTACCCCCCATACGCGAAATAG
>JABFSC010000003.1 GCA_013140885.1 Deltaproteobacteria bacterium
AAAAGCTGCCGAACACCGACAACCAGGGGACGGGTTGGTACAGCAGGCCAACCCTGGGGCTGAGATACGTATCGCTGCGACTGTCCTTCCCCTCTATCTCCACTGTTGCCGGGTCATCCCACCAGCTAAGATTTTGATCTCTTTTCACCCAGTCGTGGCGGAACCCGCCCACCAGATGCACCTTCTTCCAGAAGGTCATTTGATCCTGTAAATAAATCGCCTGAGAAGAGGTGTCTGTACTGATATTATAATCAGGCGGCAAATTCCGATACCGATTAATCTCAGCATCCGGTATGGTGGGAACCTTGGCGTCGAAAATATTGATGGTATCTACGGTGTCATTGGCGACGGTATAGCCGAAATCGCTGAAGTAATACTCACCACCGAGCAGAACTTTGTGCTTGACGCCATAGGTCTCAAAATCGAAGATGCCGTTGATCCAGGCGGTGAGGGTAGTCGCCTTTTCGGGGCTGAACCAGTAAAAGCGAGTCGTGTCGCCTAACCGCTTGGTTGGACTCGCTGGATCCTCATTGACCGCACCCGTATAAATAGCTTCCCAATCCTTGTCGTAGTGTGAAGCCACCGTACCAGCGTTGAGATTGATGTGATCGGTGAACCGGTGGTCAATCCTGAAATCGATTAAATCGTTGATGGTGCTATTTCTTAAGTCCCGCCCGACGAAGCTTCTCGAACGCGGCACCTGCGCCAGCTGGTCGCCAAAGGCAGGAATACCGTAGTCGTAGGCGTTATCCTCGTCAAAATGTTCATACGTTAAGGAGAACCGGGTGTTCACCGCCGGTTGCCAGCTTAAGCTCGGCGCAAAAAAGATGCGCTCGTTGCCCATAAACTCACGGAACGAACCGGTATTCAAATACGACAAGTCCGCGCGGAAGTTCAGCCCGTACTGCTGGCTCACGGGGCCGGTGGCGCTGGCCTCGGTGCGGTAGAAATCGTAGGAGCCGAAGCGTTGCTCCAGGGAATAAGCAGGCGTCGAACTGGGCTCTTTGGTGATTATGCTAATGATGCCGCCTGCGTCGCTAAAGCCATACAGCATGGCGGACGCGCCTTTCAACACTTCCACCTGCTCGACGTTGGCGAGGTCGAATTTAGTCATCGGAATGCGAATGCCATTGCGGTAATTCACCGTGCTTTGCAGAAAGCCGCGCACGACAAAGTTCTCATGATCCCCGCCATACGCATGATAGGTCTGCACGCCGGGGACGTTCTTCATCACATCTTGCAGCCGGTACGCCTGCTGGTCGTGCATCACGCTTTGTGGCACGATCTGGATCGTCGCCGGCGTTTCCATGATCGGCGTCTCCGTTTTTGTGGCGGTCGTTGTCTCTTTTACTGTGTAGCTGTGTGCTGGTTGTTCAGTGACGACCATTTCGGGGAGCGTGGTCGCCTCGGTTGACGAGGGTTGTGCTTGTACGTCTTTCGTTGATTGTTTATTCACTTCTTGTGCTGTCGCCATGCTCCTGCAGAGCAGCAACAGCACGGCAATGGAGAAAACTTGTCGTATCCAGTGTGGGATCATGAGATACCTCTTTCGTTGATTTAGTGTTGAGGCGTACCGGTGAGGACATGCTTTGGCGTCGCAGTCTGGCGCTTACGACGCACAACTGTAGCGACACGTCGGCACGAACCACGTCCGGTAACACAGCAACAAATTTAGAGCACGATCAACGAAAGAGAGCGTGGAGGGGGATCAGGCGGGGTGAAGAACGGTTCGACAAGATGCACTACCGGGGGAGCGCCTTGTGGCAGGACGAGTACATGAGCAGTAACAGTCACAGCATGTGGCACGACGAAGCGTGGCGACTCAAGAGTTGAAAGCGAAGAGGCACACGAGGAACAGTGACAACGGAGGTGAGAAGAAGCTGTTGTCGGCGTGTGGTCATGGCCATGGTGTGCTGACCGAGCCTGAGGGCTGCCGTACTGCAACGGGCAATGCGCACCGGTTGTGGCGGCCAGGCGACAGCGCTGTGCGCAGTCCAATCCGTATCTCACCCACGCAGGTGGGAGCACGACCTGCAGTGCTAACAACCCAACAAAGAGCGAGTGAAAAGAGACAGCGCGCCACATACACCATATACCAACCGCGCGCGTTGTACCTCGTCTCGGACGGAAAGTCCATGCCAGGCTACGGCGGTATTTGCTGTTCTTTTCTGTTGCCCATCGATGCTCACGTCAGCTTTTGCACTGGGAGACGACGACGGAATCTGTTTTCCACGTTTCCGTGCAAATATGAAACGCTAAGTCGTTTAGACATGTATAAGCGACTCGTCAGATTGGCTATTGCTGCACGCCAATCTCTTTTCCTGAACGAAGCTTGTCTTTTTCCTGATGTCATTCCATTGCTGACGTTGCCCATGATGGGTGCTCGTACTGCTCAATCCAGAACACTCGAAAACCTGCGGGAGTGGCGATCACCCGAGGCCAGGCTATTGAAGTTGATGATTGCCGCACGACGTGTGGTGGTTGCCAGGTCTTGCCGCCATCGTTCGAACGCATCGCGTAGATCGAGAAGTTGTTCTCTTGTGCGGTGTCCCATACCGCCAACACACGCTTAGCATCCAGCGCGGCGATGTCGCTGTTATGAGCATGCTCATTGCCGAGACGTTGCGGTGGAGACCAGCTTTGTCCTCCGTCTTCAGAGAGCAGATAATATACCCCCTGCCGTTCTGGATGGCCGGTCCATACGGTGGCATGCAACCGGGTGCCAGTTGCGTTGAGCCCAGCACCCACATGTGGACACCCGTTGAAGTCCCAGGCGAACTGGCCAACGTGACCACGCTGCTGCCAGGAGAGGTTTTCGGCAGCAGTGCTGGCCAACCCCATGTCACGCGGAATGGCATCGCGATAGATTACAATCTGTTTTCCACCGGCAAGCGTCAGGAGATTATTCGCGCAGCAGGTACATGTCTCTTCGTCGACAACGCGCTTGTTTCCCCAGGTTGCTCCATGATCAATGGAGGATGCCGACACTAATGCGGAGGTGAACGAAGTGGCGCCTTCTGGTTCGAGAGTGCCCTCTTCCAACCAGACAAGGTGAAACCCACCCGTCGCATCGGCTTCCAGGTCATAAAAGGACTGTTCGTAGGCTTCGCCATTGGCTGTGAGGTGTGGCCCAGGCTGCCAGGTCTGACCACCATCGGCAGAGAGCGCTAACGCGAGTGGTCCGTATTCACCCCAGCCAGTCCCTTTGGTTTCCCACGCTGCTACGAGATGGGAACCGCGCCCAGCGATTTGTACGGTATGGGTGGAACTTGGCTTGTACGGCGGCGGTTGGGGAGTTTCTACTCGAATTGGCGTAGACCACGTGACTCCACCATCCCGAGAGCGTTGATAGTGCAAGCGTTCGGTTGGGTCCAGGTCGAGTTTCCCAGATGTTAGCACATGCAGTGTGTTGCCATCGGCATAGACATCGAAACTGGTGAGCGTGGTGAGACCGGAACGACTGCGGTAGATCGCTGGGGGGTTCGGTGTGAAGGAAAAGTCACAGCCAGACACCAAAAATAACGTGCTGATGATAAACCACAGCTTCGTGAGTGTGTAAGGTTTCATAAGGAGTACACTTCTTTTTGTTCCTTATCCTACAAAGCGGAAGCCGAAAACGGCCTACGGCCTTATCCCGGCTTCCATTGACTTTCTGCTTCTCATCCTGATCCCTTCGACGAGCTCAGGACAGGCTTTTTCCACTGGGAGAAAGAGATCATTAAGGGAAAGAGCGGCAATGAACCGGTGAGGAATTGTAGCAACGTACGTCGGGTGATTGGCAGAAAGAGTCTCCTTTTTCGCTCGCTAAAATTTTATAGCAACCGTACCGTAGAGCGCTCGTGCATCGCCTGGCGCGATACGCCCGCCACGATCGACACTGGCCGGCATGCCGCCGCCAGTTCCACTCCAGCGGCAAAGCCCAAGGCGAGAATATGAGTAACACAGGAGAAGAGGGTTGCCATCAAGCGAGGGCTAAGAAAATAGCGACTGTTTATGATCACAGCTGCCCTAACTGCGCAACACGTTGGTTATGAAACTTGGCGGTGCGTCGCTTCTGCCGCCAGCGGATGAAACCGGTGATGTAGAGTACCGGACAGGCGAGGCCTATGAGAAAAACAACGAGACGCCCTGGCATACCGAATGCGCGCCCGGAATGGAGCGGCCATTGCCACGCAATGAACGTCTCTCCAGCTGTGCGTCGGGAGTCTGGCCCGCGAACGTCAAGCGCGGTTCCACGGTATTGGTCAATTGAGACCTGCCGCTCTGACCAAAAGTGACTCAACCCGGGTACGTCTGTGAAACTGACCGTGTAGATGCCTGCTTCTGAGGACGGAAGCGCGACCCAATACAGTTGCCCTCCTGGATACTGCGCGCGGGCGGCGGCAACCGCACGATCAACCCCAATGGAGCTAACTCCAGGACGCACGGTTGAGGTCGGCGCGTGTTCTTCTCCGCGTGTACCAGGGGAAAAGTACTGCACTGCCCAGAGAAATTGCGTCGGCAGATTCATGTAGACGCCGGAAAGCAGGACCACCAGCAGTACGAAACCGGAGTAGGCACCCGCCGTTTTATGGAGATCATAGGTCAGCCGTATGGCACTCGCCTCACGCTTGATCGCCAAAGCTGACCACCACTTGCCCGGTGGCGGCCACCACAGAATCACACCGACCATGACCTCGACGATCAAGAACAGGGCGACAATGCCAAGCACGGTCATGCCAGTATCCCACAACAGCAACGCATAATGGAGCTTGAAGACGAACCCAATCAGACTGTGACGAAGCGGATTCGTAGCTGAATAAAACTTGCGCGTTCCGGTCACCTGCGCTGTATACGGATTGACAAAGACGTTCAGTGTATCGCCGTCGTCAGGATTGGTGGCTGGTCCCTGAGCAAAGATGGTGACGACACCCTGGGCATGACGGGGGAATTCAACGACACCCGGCTTTGCGCCCTGTGGCAGCGCTGCTGTCGCTGCCGCGACCATCTCCTCCAAGGGACGATACGCAAGCTGTCCCCCAGGGACAGGGGCAATGGTCATCGGTGCTGAATTGAGCCATTCGTCGATTTCGTGCCAGAAGACCAAGATACTGCCCGTGAGCCCGGCAACCGCGAGCACTGCTCCGGCCCACAATCCGAGATATAAATGGATCGTGAGCCACAATGCGCGACGCGAGACACGACGGGTGGGCTCCTGCGCGCCTCGTGCCCCCGCTTGTGTCACTGGCGGACGGATTGTCTCTGCTGGTGTGGGTTGCATGCTTAAAACTCCATGCGGATCATCCCGGTGAAGAAGCGCGGCGTCCCGATATCAATCCGTGTGCGACCGAAGCCACCACTGCTCGGAAAGTACTTCTGCCCTAGAATATTGTCGGCGTTGAGTTGCACCGTCAGTCTGGTGCCCCACAGATTCATCGTGTAACTGCCCATCATGTTGAACAGCACGTAGCCTGGCATTTGGTAGTTGTTTTGTTGGTTCCCTTCGCGCTCGCCGCGCGCCAGCACACCGGCTCCCACTTTCCACCCCTTGAGGAGTTCGTCCTGGAAGCGGTAGGTGGCCCAGAGGCTGCCCGCATGTCTCGGAACGTTCGAGAAGCGATTGCCAACCGTCCCATCGTTATTCTGCGTGATTTCGGAATCGGTATAGGCATAATTGCCGATCACATCCAATCCTGGGAGCACTTCGCCGGCGATATCCAGTTCGACCCCTCGGTTCCGAACCTCCCCAGTCAGCTCGAAAAATCCCAAGCCCGCCAACACCGGATCGCGATGGCTCGTGGGGATGTTTTGTTTGGTGAGATCGAACCATGCCACGGTGGTGCTCCACCGCCCGTCGAACAGTTCCGTCTTGATACCGACCTCCCACTGCTGCGACGTTTGGCCTTTGAGTTGGGCTCCCCCCACGCCTCGCGATCCAAGATTCGGCAGCCCGAACCCTTCCACGTAATTGCCATAGAAGGCCAGTTCTTTGATCGGTTGCCAGAGCAGGCCGATGCGCGGCACCACTTTGCTCTGGCGGCTTCGCTCCTTAGTTTGGGCGCCACCGAACGTATTGTCGGACGCGATTTCGGCATTGTCATACCGCATCCCGGCCAACAGATGCACGTGATACGGCAACTCCACTTGATCTTGAAGGTACAGACCGAACCATTTTTCCGTGGTGTCATACGTAAAATCGTCGGCCGGGTCTCGAATCGGCGACCCGCCGCGGACCGGGTTGAAAATATCGATACTGGGAAAGGCAAAGTTGTCAATCAATGTCCCCGAATTCCTGAAGTGATAATAGTCCCCTCCCGCCAACAGCCTATGCTTCAGGCCGAATGTGTCGAACTGCCCGGTCAGATCAAGGCTGGTGCTGTAGGCGCGGTGCTGATTGTCTCTGAATCCGGCAAAGAATCGGTCCAAGGTGCGGCCATCCGCTTGCAGGTCCAGAGGCAACACCACATCGTCATCCTCAGTGCTGTCTGTGACAGAGAACCGGTGCTGGAGTTTCCAGTGCTCATTGAACGCATGCGACCAATGGAACCCGCCAAGAATGTTTTCGTAGTTCGCTTTGGCGAAGGACTCGCCAAGGTTGCGCTCGATCGGGAGCTTGACGGGGCGATTGCCGAATGCCACCGTCCCGTAATCTGGTCGTACTTTCCCTCTCCCATACTCCACATCGAACGTGAGTTGCGTGCGGTCACTCAGTTTCCATTGCACCACCGGCGCAAAGAACACCCGGTCGTTCTCGACAAATTCCCGAAACGACCCCGAGTTCTCGTAGGACATGTTGAAACGATAGAGTAACGAGCCAGACTGGTTCAATTTGCTCGTCGCATCCAGCGCCGTGCGGTAGAAATCATATGACCCAATTTGCTGTTGGAATGAATAGTAAGGCTGCGCCTGCGGCTTCTTGGTCACGAGATTGATCATCCCGCCTGGATCGATGCGGCCATAGAGAATGGAAGCCGGCCCTTTCAAGACCTCGATTCGCTCCAAATTTGCGGTTTCGCGGCGGCCGCCTTGCGTGAGTGCGGCCTGATACCGGACACCGTCTCGGTAGTAGTCGAACGTCGTGAACCCTCGAATGTTGAACGTCTCGGTAAGGTTGAACGATTGGTTTGCGATCACGCCGCTGATGTTATTGAGCGCCGTATCCAAGCGGGTCGTCTGCTGGTCTTTCAACACCTGCTGCGGCACCACTTGGATGGAAAACGGAGTTTCCATGATCGGCGTATCGGTCTTGGTGGCCGTGGAGGCGTGTTTCACCACGTAATCAGAGGCTGAACTTTCCGCTTGGCCAGTGACGACCATTTCGGGGAGAGTCGTCGTCTCGTTTGCAGAAGGTTGCGTTTGCGCGTCTTTCGTTGGTGCTTGGTTCACTTCCTGTGCTGTCGTCGTACTCACGCAGAGTAGGGACAGCACGGCAATGCAGAAACATTGTCGTGTCCACTGTGGGGTCATGCTGTACCTCTTTCGTTGATGAAGGGTTGCGAGAGACCGGGAGTGGCATGCCTTGGCGTCGCAGTCTGGGGCTTACCGCGCACATCCACAGCGACACGTGAGCAATGGTCACGTCCGGTGACACAGAGAGGAAACTAGAGAAGGCTCAACGAAAGGATACGAGGCGGAGGATCGGGCGGGATAATGAACGCTTCTACAAGGAGATCTTCGAGAGTCGAAACTCGTGGAAGCGCGCATACAAAAGCAGTGAGAGGAACAACATGCGGCACGACGAAGCGTGGCGACTCAAGAGTTGAAAGCGAAGAGGCACACGAGGAACAGTGACAACGGAGCTGAGAAGAAGCTGTTGTCGACGTGTGGTCATGGCAATGGTGCGCTGACCTAGCCTGAGGACTGCCGTACTGCAACGGGCAAGGTGCGCCGGTCGTGGCGGCTAAGCGGCAGCGCAGCGCGCAATCCAGTCCATATTTGACCCAAGCCGGTGGGACCAGAACCTGGATTGCTAACAGCACCACAAAGAGCGTGTGAAATGAGAAGCCGTGCCACATACTGTTCACTCGCGAGCAGTTCCTACCCATTCAAGTCCCTGAAGTCTATGGCGGTGTGTCGCGTACTAGTTCAGGAACGATTATTAGTTGTCAGGTGTCGTAGTAGCTATCGAAGCGAGCAGCGCCTCAAGACTTCCAGGTAATGTCTGTATCTGTTCGGTCAGGGCCTGCAGTCGAGCTTTGCCCTCATCTACCGAGAGAGTTCGTGCATCCATCTGCTGAGCGACCCGGAGACGAGACAGCAACGCCACCTCAATCAAGTCTCGGTAACGGAACGTTCCCGCGGCTAACAACAGGTGCACGTTGTCGTTGCCGCATTGAATGGTCGCTGTCCAGGTTGCCAACTGTCCAGCCTGATGTTGTGGATCACACACCGCGAGTGCCTGATCAAGCTGGGCAACCTGACGTTGATGACGCCATTGGGAAATCGTTGTGCATCCGGTCAACGTCAGCGTGAGTAATCCCGTGAGTATGAGTCGATCGTACATACCTTGTCTCTTGCTTCATCCTGCCAGCGCGGACTCGACCTCATGCAGGATATCTGCCACCGTCCAACTGTTGTCGGTGTACACTTTGATGACTGTGCCCTTCGGGCTGATAACCGCCGTGCGTAACGAGTGGGCGATCTCACCAGTTTCGGGGACGTAGACCAGACCAAAGAACTGGCTGATCTGTTGCACTTCGGTGGCCGTTCCCGAGGAAAACTCCCAGTGGGTGAAGAGCGTCGGGTCATCGCTGCCCGCAAAGGCGGCACCATAACTGTGAAGTATTCCGGGCGTATCAAAGGTGTGGTCAAAGCTGACGCACAAAAGATGTGTCTTGGCGAGAAGTGACGGGATTTGCCGCAAAGCGCGATAGGCGTCGGCAAATTGCCCGACCATCTTGGGGCAGAAATCGGGCAGTGGGCAGCGAGTGTAAATAAACGTCAGCAGTAAGACCTTGCCGTGATACTGGTGCAATTGAATCGCTTTGCCGTCTTGATTTACTAAAGAAAAGTTTGGGACCTCGCCTCCTGGTTGTGGACTGCGAGTGAGATCCATTGCTGTGGGGGGAAGGCTCGTGCTGTCGCCAGTGCTCCTGGTGATGGTGACGTCATCAAGCCAATCGCGGTCTCCGGCAATGACCAGTGTTGCTTGGACTGTATCCCCAACGGCTAAGGCCTCGTACACCCACGGTCGCTTGAAGGAAAATGGCATCGTCATCGCCCCCATGTAGCCAGGGATGGCGTCATGGCTAATGGTTGCCTGCTGTTGTTTAGGGTGAAGCGCGACAACCGTTCCCTTGAAGGGGTAGTGCTGCTGTGGCTCTGAGGAGTCGGAGCGGCAAGCGAGTATCCCTAATCCCAGGGACGCTACCAAGAGCAGCACACGGAGCTGTCCACCGCATCTGGACCATCGGCTGTAATTGTTCGCTGTCCTCATTGTTGTCCTTTCTTCCGAACGCACGACGATGCGCACCCGCGTTCATAATTCACTGATGGCACGTCGTGAAGTGGTATACGTATCCTCGCTAGAGAGTGACGCGAAAGTAAGAAGAGCGGAGAGGGACCTTATGAATGCCTGGGCGGCGGATGATACGGCGGGAGCACCGAGAGTTCGGCAACCGCGGTCCGCGTGTCTTCTGGCGCGCGCTCAACGACAATCAGGGACTCTAGCGTCATGGTATGGCAAGACATAAATTTCGCGAGAGCAGAGACGACGCTCTGATCAGGATGCAGTAAACAACATCCCTGTGAACACAGAGTGATCTTTACCGGAGCGCCGGAATGAGCGGACACGGCAAGGCGACAGTGGTGTTTCTGTGTGGTCAGGGTACAGAACGTTCCAGGCTTGACATGCGAAGCGGACATGGCGTGTTGGCAGTGTTTGCAATTTGGCTGCGCGGGTAACGCCAAGCCTGCTCCGGTGAAAAGATACACAAGGAACACCACTGTCGTGGAGAAGTGAACCGATGCTGCAATTATCCTTGGGAACATCATGTTGGTTCTTCTTCTGTCGTCACTTCCGCACCAAGACAATTCATGTTGTTCGAGGTGTCGAGCCGTCAAAAGTCCACAACCTTGTCGGCGGCGATCAACACATCGACCAGGTCGTGGCCTTCTTTGCCAAACACTGCTCCAGGGCGAAGCGATTTCTCGTCGATACCTGCCGCTTCCGCGCAATGCGGACAGACAATAATTTCTCCTCCGGCCTTGCGGAATCCTTCGTAGACCTTGCCGATCTCATCGCCATGCCCCCATTTGAGATCCTGGGGCGTTCGTGCGTCCGCTAATCGGACTCCCTCTAAGGTCAGCATGAGGGTCACTTTTTGTCCACGTTCTTGCATGGTTTTGGCGAACCCTACAGCCATTCCAGCCGCGTGGAGATCATCGGTATAGTGCCCCAACCGCACGACGATGTGCTTTTGTGGAGCAGTTGCCGCACTCGCCGTACATGGGGCAATGAGCGTCGTGGGATCGGCGCTGAATGAAAGACGGAGGTTTACTAACACCGATGTGATGAGGCTGACGAGTCCTATCCCGACAACTATAAGGTGTATCTTCTTCATTTTTGTCCTTTCCATTGGTGACGATCGTCCGTCATACAGGAGCATCTTGATGACGGTTGCTGTGCGCACGACTGAATACAGACGTCAGTACGCTTTGACTGCAAGCCGATATAGGGACCGGGGGTGGTCTAAATCGAGACACCTGAGATAGGCACACGTTACCCGGCCATTGCCCGCCGGGTGGAGGAATGAAGCAAACTGTTATGCAGTGCGCGAATCTTCCGTGGCCTGATTTAGGAGGAACAAACAGCACGCAAGCGTGGCGGGGGATCGGGCGGAGTGCGGAAGGTTTCCACGAGTAAGACAACGGGCTCAGCGACTTGAGGCTGAGCGGTTCGAGAGTCCATGACGGTGACGATCCGCGGTAAGACGAAGCGCGCTACGTCAAGGGTGGAAGCCGAGGGCGAGGAAGACGAGCAGTGACAGCGTACCTCGCCGTGGGCTGGTGCTGATGGGTGTTCCTGACAATGATGCTGCGACTTGGTGGTGCGAGCGCCATACATGAGCGGGCAATGCGCACCCGTGGCGGCGGCCAGACGACAGCGTTGGAAGCAATCCAGACCGTGCTTCACCCAGGCAGGGGGAATCAGCACTTGGAGTGCTAACAGCACTATCATGAGCGTGTGAAATGAGAAGCCGCACCACATGTCTGTACACCGAGCGCGGCATCTGTATCAGCTCAAGCGCGAGAAGTCCACACCAGCAAGGCGTAGGTTTCGGTGTTCTTGCTGACTGTCCACGACAATTTTCCGCGGTGGCTTGACGTCAAGAGGGAAACTCCCGGCGGAAGGAAATCCCGAATTCGCCACGGTGTTGAAAGTCATTCGGGCGCTTGGGCTGCAACTGCATGCGGAGACCACGTAACTCAGCTCCCCCTTGTCCTGTGTGTTGATTACGATCGACGACGCGCAACGAGGATACCTTCCGCGCCAGTCTGGTAATCGGCCCCAATGGGATGACAGTAGGCGCGGGAACAGTGAGGCCAGCCTCCACGTACACGAACGGAGGCTGGCCACCTTTCATGCTGTGTCGGGTAGATGTATCAGAAAAAGAAGGTCAATCCTCCGCGCAGGGTGATTGGATATCCAGGGACGAAATTAATATCTTCAACCCCCTCCCCTGCGCCGTTTGCTGGGCAGCGCGGGTCCACACCAACTTCCTGCGCCACGCATGAGTTCGTGGCAAACTGCGTCTGTCGCCAGTCTACGTCGGCAAGGTTCAACACTTGCACCGAGGCTTCGATATTCCGCCAACGATACCTGAGAATCAGATCAAGCAAGAGGTACCCACGGGCTGTGAGGCTACGGTCTTCGTTGGCAGGTCGGTCATCAAGGTAACGTGCGCGCAGCGCGCCGGAGAAACCGTTATCAAATAATGCGGTGAGTCCACCATTCATCAACAAAGTTGGGGCAAGAGGAATCGCTTCACCAGTGACACGAAAACGAGGATCGGCGAAGCTGAGGTCAAGGTCGGCGAGAAGCCACGGAAAGATGGGGTAGCGCGCCTCAAAATCGACGCCCCAGCGGCGTGTCGGTCCGCTCGCTTCCGTTGTACCTTCATCCCCGACGAAGACGAGTTCACTGTCTAGATCCAACAGCCACAGGGCGGCGGCAAGATCAAGCTTCTCCCACAGATTCGTGCGCACACCCAGTTCTCCGCCGGTAGAACGAGCCAGTGGCTTACCTCCGGGTTGGACTGCGTCGCGTGCGTCGTTGGAGTGGTATCCCATGCCGAAGTTCAGAAAGACCTCGGTATCGCGCCACAACTGATTTTTGTGAAACGGCGAGAAAATCAGACTTGCTTTCGGGTTGACGATGCCGTCGGTGGTATTGCCACGAATGCGAGTGGCGTCGGTGGCGTTGGCGGGAAGGCGGTCATTGACGTCGAACAGAAAAAAGTCTCCCCGCAGACCGACCTGAAACCGCAGCCATTCCCGTAGGAAAAACTCGTGTTGGAGGTACCCACTGAAAGACCGCTCTTCAACATTGACTTTCGTGGTCGCTCCTAAACGCCGGCGTTTCTGCTGGTGGAAGAGTCCGACATCAGCGTCATCATTGCGCGTTTCAAAACCGATCGTGCTTTGGGTAGGGATATTCCCCAAATCCCAGAGTCGGTTGTAGCGAACACGGCCGCCGTAGAGAATGCGGCTGTCGTCTTGATTGATACCATCCCCGCGGACCGGGTCCCCTAAAAAGAACGTGAAGTTGGAAAAGAGTGTGAGCTTGGAGCGGCTGCCGTAGAGCTGGACGAGCCAGTTTTCCTGCGCGCTTGGGGTGTAGGTGTAGACTAAGTTGACGTTCTGCCGATCGGATTTTCCACCTTCAGTAGGGTCGATCGCGTCGAAGCGGTCAAGTCGCCGCGCATGCACTTCACGCAAAGGAATCTGCCCGGAGGCGTCCCAATCGCCATCGTGCGCGGAGAACCAGAACGACAACTTTGATTCGGGTGTCGGGTCGAGTGTGAACTTGCCAAAGAAGTTGTACCGGGTGTAATTTTCAGGGTTCTTGAACGGGCCGTCGCTGAAATATACTTCGGTAGCCAGCAGGGTCTGCACCGGACCGATTGTGGGAGAAATCACACCAGTATACCGCATGGTGTTGAAGAACCCGCCCAGCGCCTGAAGCGAATTCTCCGATGCGTTCTCCTTCGTGATGAAATTGACGGCGCCGGAGTTCGCCAGATCGCCCCACTGTACGAAGTAGGGACCTTTATACAGTTCCACTCGGTCCACTGTTTCAGGGATGAGAAAGTTCAGGTCTGCGTAGCCCTGGCCGTGGGCATGGCTCACCATATTCACCGGCACGCCATCGACGAAAAGTGCGATGTCTGTACCGTGGTCATTGTCAAAGCCACGCAAAAAATACTGCATCGCCTTACCGCCGCCAGCATGTTGACTGGCAACGAGGCCAGGGAGGTTATTGAGAATTTCCTGCGTGGTGCTGTGCGGCCGTAACTCGAGATCACGGGCACGGATCGTTTCCGACGAAGCGGCTTGTGTGGGTCGGCGTTCTGTGACCGTTATTTCCTCCAGGCGGGTGGGTGTCGACGAAGTGACCGCGGCAGCATTCGGGTCTGGTGGTGAGACCTGTGCGTCGGCGTTGGCCGCACCTTGGGCGAGTTGCCCTTGGTTTGTTGTGGTTGTTGTGTCTTCCCCCCAGACTGATCCAACGAGCAGTGGAATCAGCGCAAAGGGGTGCATCCATCTTCTTGTGTGCATGACGGCTCCTTTCTGCGCCGCCAGGCTAGGAAGGAGCGCACGTCGGCACGCGCAGCAGAGTACCCCCAGCAGCTCCAGCGGCAAAGCGTGAAAGAAATTAATGAGAGCACTAAGTGAGAGCACTAGCAGAGCCGTGGAGGCGCACGGGGAGGATACCGAAACGACGGGGGAACGAACCAAAATGAAGGAGTAGCGGGTTGAAAAAAGTTCTCTAGTCGGAGAAAGCCCCAAGGCACCTGCTGGGACACGTGGGCGTGCTGAAGATTGATGCGCGTGTGCCAGTGGCCTTGCGGGGTGGCTATGGGATTTTGAGAGGCGGCTGCCGTGACAGCAATGCGAGAAGCAGTACCGTGATTATGCTGGTGCCGATGGTCAACGACAGCCTGAGATGGTCGTTCATGGTGAACGTGAGAGTGGGAATGATGAGAATGCGCGTGGGCATGGGACTGCGCTAGCGCATCGGGTTGGGCATGCGTGTGCGCACGGGGAAGAGGCGATAGACCAGCACCGAGTTCTGGGTGGACATGAAAATGGTTACCACCAGGGTGGTCGTGGTGAAAGGTATCGATCCGCGGAAGCCCGATATACAGAACGAATGCACCAAGCAGGGCAACGACAAATCCCAGAGACCGCTCTCGGCATTTTTGTAAAACTTTCATGTCAGGCTGATACTTCTCCCGCTTTGAGTTATTCCCTTCTCTTGCTTTACGACTTCAGCCCTCTCTTTGGATGTCGGCTGGGGAAATTAGAACGTAACGCGCACGCCACCAAAAGCGCCGAGAGGGGCGCCAGGACCAAGAAAACGCTCGACGCCAGTCTCGTCGAGTGTGTTGTCAAAAAAAGCGCCGTAGGTTTCGTATTCCCCGTCAAACATGTTCTCCAAGCGAATAAAAAACTCGGCGTTATGAAACCGGTACGTCGTTTGGATATTCGCGACAAAATATGGGTCCAGACGGTGACGTTCATTGGCATCGTCTCCGCGTAAATACTGAGAGCCAACGTAGATGCCGTCGAACCGCACTTTCCAAGCTGGAGTGAGGGAAAACTCGACGCCGCCGTTCACTCGGTGTGTTGCGACTAATGGAATCGTGTCCCCCTTTTGTACCAGCGCGATCCGGTCCTCGTTGGCGAAGGTAAACAGCTCAATCTCATCCTGGAAGGTGGCATCCGTCAGGGTATAGTTCAGGAACCACTGCCCGCGACCCCAGACGCCTTTGAGCAGAAACTCAAGACCCTCGCGGCGCGTGGATTTGACGTTTTGGAAGAACCCGAGCACGCGGCTCTGGGGGGCATTCCGGAACAAGATGTCATCCTCAAGATCGGTACGGAAAAATGCCAGGGTGGCGTGGAGCTGCGGGAGTGGAGACCAGCGTACCCCGGTCTCCCACGTCTTCCCTTTGACTGGATCAAGCGGTGGATCATCAACGATAGCGGTGGGAATGGGACAGGGCGCTTCGGGGTTCGCACAGGTCAGCTCAATCGCGGTTGGGGCACGGTAACTCTCGCTGTAGTTGGCATACAGATTGAGATTCGGCAGCAACGAGTAGGTCGCACCAATGGCGGGATTAAAACGCTCAAAGCGATGACTGCCGCTGGCGTCAGTGGTACGCTCCCCATCGTCATCCGAGGCGAGTCGATCCTGAATCTTCAACGCTGTCGTATCAAAACGCCCGGCTGCGGTTACCGTTAACTGCTCGGTTGGTTCCATGGTGATGGTCAGAAACGCACCGCCACCATGCGTTTCCGAGGTGATATCAGCTTCCGGCTCGAAACCGCTCTCCTCGTCCTCTTCTTGGGCACGGAATTGTTCCTCACCCTCTTCGTCGTCGGCATCGCCCAACTCTCGTTCGGCGATGCGGTGGCGCAAAGTTGCACCAGTGTAATCAAGCCCGGCAATCGCGGTGAGCGGCACTCCGAACACAGAGTTCTGATACGTGAGCTGAACGGAACTCCCCCAGCCATCTTGTTTCGTCCGCGCGAGGACATCTTCTTCGACATCGCGATTGAACTGATCGAGATCAAGTAAGCGTCCATACGCGTTTGCCGCCAGCGAAAATCCTGAGCCGAGATCAAGCCGATATTGTCCATTGAGCGACAGGAATTCCGGCGAAAAGCGATCGGGGTGAGTAAAAACGGCGGAGCGATCATGCGCGAGACGGCTCTCCGGCAACGGCCCGTTGCCAGTCAGACGATTGTTTACATAGGTGAGGGAGAACGTCAGATCGTGTGGGTCGCTCAGATAGCCAACTTTCCCGAAGACTTGTCCGACGTTGCCTGTGGAGAAATCGCGGAACCCGTCTTCCGTGAACCAGTTGCCGGAAATGAAATAGTCAATCGGACCTTGTCTTCCGCCGGTTTGTAATAAGGTGCGGACCCGGCCAAAGCTGCCTCCCCACACTTCCGCCACCGTACCCGGATTGGTAAGGCCACGTTTGGTCTCCATGACGATCGCGCCGCCGAGCGTGTTGCGTCCGTAAACAGGGTTAGAGCCGGGGATTAACTCTATTCGCTCAATGGCATCTTGGGGAATCAGATCCCAGTTCACCTGATCCGCCAGAGGTTCATTGACACGTGCACCGTCGACAAACACACTGAGACCCGGCGGCGTTCCCAACAAAAAAGAACTCGTGAACCCACGGTACATGACGTCCGGCTGGAAGGGATTATTTTGCACATGCGTGAGCGAAACGCCGGCCAAATCGCGCGCGAGAAAGTCGGTGAGATTGAGGGCACCGCTCGCGGTATATTCGTCACCAGTTATGACCTGCACGTTCGCGGGAATATTTTTCTCCGGGAGCGGGACGCTCATTAATGGGGTAGCACCACGGACGGTCACTTCGGGTAACGTGACGGCTGGCGAAGTTTGCGCCTGGCTTTCGCGCGCAAAGAGACAGACGAAGACAAGACTCCACCACAGCGTGCGGGGAACCCAACCGTGGAGCGCGGCGACACTGCGCCGCCACAGTGAACCCACAAAGCTCAAATTGGACACAAGTCTAGGACACATACGCTGCTCCTCTCCTCTCCTTTCTCATCTTCCTCTACACCTTGCCTTTGTGGCGTTCTTTCCCGCTGGGGTGTGGATTCACCGCATAATAATCTCGGATGAACACCGCGACGTGAGCGGCAACACTTTTTCGTACGGTGGCAAGCTGCGCTTTGCCCACGGTTCCGACCTCGCGTGTTTCCCAGGTTTCGGCGAACTCTTGCACCTGTTGATCGCGGGTCAATATCACGACTTGATTCAGACAGACTTCAATGGCGTAGGCATACAACCCGTAGCTTTTCTTCAGGGCTGCAACATTGACATACAGATAGGGTGCGCCGGGAGTCGCCTTCCATTCCTCCTGCGTTAATACGCGGATCCCAGCATCCTTGAGCTGCTGTTCGACCTCCGTAAGAAGCTGACTCTGCTTCAGTCCGTCACGTTCGGTAGTAGGATGCAAAGGCTCGATGACCACAGCGACCCCCGGCAAGCCACGGAGGGTCTCCTTCGCTTTCGCCGGCATGTGGGCGGAGGCGTGGGGAGAGCTGAGACAGAACAGAGTTGCAATTGCCGTCAAAATCATTCTCCGCACGTGCCGTTTCTCCTGTGGAATTTTTGCTGAACTTCACCGATCGTGCTTGTCGATCTCTGCAAGAATTTCGTCAACCGTATAATTCGTTCCCGAAAACTCCTGGATGACGTTTCCCTCACGATCAATGACACACGTCACCAACCGATGATCGACGATCCCATCTTGGTTCGCTTCATAGTCGGCCCCAAATGCCGAAGCCGTCATGATCGTATCTTTCGTACTGCCGACAAGAAACTTCCAACCTGTCAGATTTGCGGAGTACCGTTGCGCATATTCCTTGAGCACTGTCGGAGTGTCGTGTCGAGGATCGATGGAGATGGAGAGAAGCATGACATTCTTGCCGAAGCGCGCACCAAGTTTTTGTTGCAATTGAGAAAACTTCAACGAGAGCAACGGACAAGGACCAGGACAACGAGTGAAGATGAAATCCAGGATAACGATTTTGCCGCGCAGGTCAGAAAGAGACAGTGGCTGACCGTCTTGATCGGTTAAAGTGAAATTCGCGGCGGGGTAGGGAGAGAAGTCCCTAGATGTTCCTTCTTGAGGTGCTTCTGCTGCCGTCGCACTTGAGCGAGTGATGGAGAGTTCCTCCAGCCATGAGCGGTCGCCTTGAACGACAAGGGCTGCTTGGACTTGGTCTCCGGGGTGTAGCACTTTGTACGGCCACTCCTCTGTGAGCGAGAACGGCATGGTCATCGCGTCCATATAGCCGGGAATATCTTCGTGCTCGACGGTAATTTGCTTACGCTGCGAATCGACGGCGACGACGATACCTTTGACATCATAGCGTCGCTCTGGGGCCTGTTGGCAAGCAAGCAGCGCTAAGGCAATTCCTATGAAGAATAAATGAGCCATGTAGTTCCCTTCAGGTAGCAATAAAGAGGGGCGTCCCTCTGTATGCCCCTCCGAAGTTACGCACGCGAAAACAAGTTGAACCGATAGGAGATACGAGATGTCACATTCCAGGCGGTAATGACAACCACGTTTGCGCCAAATCCCGACATCTCTCCTTCACGAAAACTCAAGTTTCGTTCCGCTTATGATCCACGCGCTCACCCCTCTCCCAAGACAAAGCGAATAGGCACCTCGATCCAGCTCTCGACCGCCACATCGCCAAGACGCGCAGGGATGAAACGCCAACTCTCGCGCACCGTTTGCAACGCCGCGTCATCAAGCAGGGAGAACCCTGACGATTGTTTGATCTCGGCTGTCATCACACTCCCGTCGACACGGACATGAACGCGCAACAGCACCACGCCTTGATCGCCCCGACGCCGCGCCAACATGGGATAGGGTGGTTTAGGATTCACACCATAATCTGGACGAGCAGAGAGGGTAGCCTCACCACCGGCTCCACCGTTACCTCCCTTGTCTCTCCCTTTGCGTTTCCCTCCCGCAACATCAGTCTCCCGCTGTCCAAAACGCGCAAGCGCGGATGCGGCAGCCGCGCCAACCGGCGACGGTAGGGGTCCGATGGACAGCGACGGTCCTTCAGGAACAGGAGCAGAGATCTTCGGTAATGGCGGAGGTACGGGGTGACGAAGCAGCGGTGGAGGGAAAACAGGAGTTCGTATCGTGTCCACTACGGGAGGTGTTGATGAGTGCAGTAGTGGTTTGCGCAGTGGCTTGAGTGGGGAAGGCGTCTCCGAGACTGGGGCGGATTCCGTTCTTGTATCTGGTGGGCCTGGAGCCCGGTTATCCTGAACAGGTAATGGAACCGCTGGTTGTAAGAGCGTCACTTGTAGTGGGGCAATGCTGACCGGAGCGTGTTGGGACAGCATGATGGTAGCGGAGAGCCCCAAAGCTAGAATATGCACCACGCAAGAGAAACCGGCTGCGATGAACGACCGCCACGCGATCGGAAGGAACGAGCGCCTTCTAACGGGGTCCTGTTGTTCAAGAGATAAAAGATTCATGTCGCGGTGTCCTAAATCAGTCCACAGCATCTTGGCTCACTTCGTCACCGGAGGAGCTATCTTCCTTCCTTGAAATGCACCCGATGGACGATCGTCTTGACCGCGGGAAATTGCTCCTCGTGCCAGGCCACGACAAACCCACCAGTGGGGGATACGGCGACATCCGGAGCATACGCTTTTAAGGCTGAGGAGAGCGACTGGACCGGGCTGAACGTGCGACCGCCATCGCTACTGGAGCGCAGCAGCACTCGCCGACGCACGGCGGTCGCGTCTTCCCACACGATCACCGCGCGTCCAGCACCATCGACGGCCATCCGGACATGGTCGGGAATCGACCCGGTGGATGCGTCCAGACGTTGCGGTGCGCTAAAGCGCTGCCCGTCGGAAGCACGCGCGAACAGCACCACCGGCTTGCCCTGTTTCCCTTCGGTGTACCAGGTCAAATAGCTCCGCCCACGACTGTCAAACGCCACGCTCCCGCCCCGGTGCGGGCAGGCATTGAGCTGCCAGCGATCGGCATGTACCAAGGTCGAGGGCGTGAACGACTGGCCACCATCGTGAGACAGGCTCACCACCATGTCGCGGATGTCACCGGAAAAGACTTTACGCCAGGCGACGGCGACGGTGTTATTGGGGCCGGTCGCGATATGCGAGCGACAGCACACGCAGGTGTCACGGTCGAGGGTGCTCACCCCGTCCACCCGCGTGCCCCGCTCGCCAATGCGCGCGACATGGGTACTGGCCTGGTCCCACCCGTCGCGACTGTCGATCCACGAAAGCACAACGGTGCCATCAGCCGCAGCCGCCAGCCCCTCGAAAGAATGCGCGATGGGACGGTCTTCGTTGACACGCAGATGGTGATCAAAACTCCGACCTCCGTCGATGGACCGCGAGAGCCGCAAGTCAGAGGCAAAGAGGACGCCTTCGGGTTTCGCTTTGCCAGAAGACCAGGACAGATAGATTTCCCCGCCCGGGCCGATGGCGATGCCAGGGGGTTGGTGAAGGGCATCAACCGTCAGTCCTTCGGGATTGACGTGCACGGGGGTGTTCGCCTCCGTGCCGGGCCGCCCGACATAGAGATGATTCGCGTGTCCTTCATGGGCGATCCACGCCACGATCACTCCGCCCTCGCGGTCGACGGCGACCGCTGGCCCCGAAAGCTGGACCTCATGCCCCTTGCCGGGATGCGTCATTTCCAGACGCGGCCCGACCGTCAATTCTCCAGTATGGGCGGGGACTGGCGTCAGCAGACATCCAATCAGGAGCAGTGTGTGTTGTCTCGTTTTCATGTCATCTCCATCGGTAACTGATCCCGGCGTAAAAGGCGCGGCCATCGCCCGGTTCAATGAAGCGTCCGTTCGCATCATCGACGATGATGGCCGACATGTAGTCCTTGTCGGCCAAATTCCGCGCCTCGAAAAAGAAGTCCAGATTCCACGCCGCGAGGTTCCAGCCCATACTCACGTTCATTAAGCTATAGGGATTCGACCGTATGGTGTTCTCGCTGGTGACGAAATAGCCGCTGGGCACGATCTCCATATTGGGGGCGAACCAGAAGCCCAGCGGGTGGTCATAGCGCACCTCCGCGCGCAGGAAGTGCTCCGGCGCGCCGGGCAGGTCGTTGTCACCAAAATTCTTGTCATCCACGAAGACAAAGCGCGACCAGGTATATGCCGCGCGCAGGCGCAGGGTGTCGTCGCGGTCGCGCGAGCCGAGTCCGCCACTCACGCCGTGCATGAGCAGCAGGTCGCCTCCGACTTCCACGCCGGTGTGCCGCGAGCGCTCAATGTTCCGATAGCGCGGGATAGTGAAGGGCGCGCCGGGAAAGGGGCGCACGTTGATATTCTGCAACTCATTCCACAACTCGTAATCATACACCGACACGTCCCACTCCAGGCGGTTCTCCCACTCCCCGCGCGTGCCCACCTCGAACTGCCAGGCCCGCTGGGCGCGCAATTCGCGGATATTCCCGTCGAGCTGTCCCGGCGCGGTGAGTTCAAGCAAGAGCGGCGCTTCAAACGCGCGACTGGCGTTGCCATACACTTGCACGGTCGGCGCGAGTGTCCACACGAACCCCACCTTCGGCGAAAAATTCAGAAAACTCGCGGAGCCAGAACTGTCGCCATCGCTCAAGAAATCGTCGGCCACCGAGCGGCCGGCGTACAGCAGTTGACCGCCGACGACCAGCGCGAACGTCTCGGTGGCGTTGAATTGCTCCTCGACGTACCCGGCGAAGTTGGTGGCTTTATTGGTCTGGTCGCGCATCTCCGCGCCATGATTGCCCCGCGCATTCTCGAAAAACTGCTCCGGCTGGCGGGTCGCGGCGTATTGCACCCCCACGGTCAAGCGGTTGTCATGACCAAGGAGCGGTTCCGTCAGGGTGTAGCGCAGTTCAGACCCCCAGTTATACGTCGTCTGATTGATCACGGCGAAGCTCAACGGATGATCGAGGTACTGGTAGTTCGCTTGCGTGAACCATTCCAGCATTTGAGTCTCGGTCAAAGGAATGGAGGCGGTGAACGCCGCGCGGGTATAGTCGAAGTTCCGTGCTTCGTCGGCATTCACGGCGAAGGGGTTGCGCCGTCTGGCGTTGCGCTTGAACTCCTCGCGCGTCAACGTGCCTGGCAAGTCCTGATCGCTGCGCACGTAGTTCAAATCAAGGCGCAGCGTCGTTCCTCCCGCCAGACGATAGCCAAAACTGGAGTACGCGCGCCGCCGTAGTAATTCGCTATGCGCCCGATAGCCGTCTTGCTCGGTGTGGGTGAGCCCGACGTAGACATCAAACGGGCCGTAGCTCTGACCGGTGGCCAGGTGATGCTTCATAAAGCCAAACGAACCCCCAGAGGTACGCATATCAAGCAGGCTCGTGTCCTCGCCGATTTTGGAGACCAAGTTGATCGCGCCGCCCAAGTTGTTCACCCCGAAGCGCAGCGCGTTGGCGCCTTTGTACACTTCCAGACGCTTGGCGGCGAGCATTTCCAACGCTTCAAAATCGCCAAAGCCGTCGGCGTTGGTGATGGGAAATCCGTCGATCAAGAGGGTCAACCCGCGCAGGTGGAAGTTGTTCCGCAGCCCCGAGCCGCGGATCGAGATCTGACTCTCGTCCGCGACGTTGCCAAACCGGGGACGAATCATAACGCCCGGGACGAAGTCCAGCACATCATGCAGAGCCGTGGCGCGGGTCTCTTTGATCTCTTGGGAGCCAACCACGGCCACGCCGCCAGGCGTGCGTTGGATTTCCTGGCGGGCCTGTTCCTCACTGTAGGTTCGTTCGTCGGTTCCGCGCTCCGCCTCGACCACCACGGGCGGCAGTGGTACGACCTCTGGATTCTGGGCTTGCTGCCCGTTCACGACACTGGGACCACGAACGGTCATCACGACCAATACAACAACTCTGACGAAGGTTTTGCTCATATTCGCTCCTTCCACGCGCATGACCACGCGCGTTCCATCAAGCCATATACCCCCCCCCAAGGGCCGATGCGGACGCGCGATCGCCTTGGGTAACCGAGGGCTCATAAAGACTGGACTATATGGATGGAGAGAAGGAGAGGCGTGGTGGAGGGTCGGGAGGGGTGAACGCACGAGTGAGCAGGAACGGAGACTTGCCCCGTGGCGCTACCGTGCTGGCGTTGAGGAGAGGCAGTACGACCGTCAATGGCAGCACAAAGCGCGGACTGGCGAATTCCGCGGCAGTCGCGGGCGCTGACGTGGGACAATGGCAGCGGAACTCGGCCCCCGTGCGGACGGTGCGCTGGTGCATGGGACAATCATGGTCCGAGGAATGGTCGTGATGCGACGTGGTCAGCTTGAGCGGACAATGGCTTCCCGGCGGCAGCGCGGGACCGTGCGATGACGCGAGCAGACTCACACTCCCACGGAGCACGGGTCCTTGCGCGCACAGGGCGAGCAGTAACAAAAGGGAGAGAGCAGAGTGTAAATGAGTTCGCACGATCAAGCCGCTTTCGAGTGCGCACCCTTTAGCATGAGGGTACGCGGTGCGCAAACACGGGAGCCTTTTTTCACCTGAGAATGCGAACGCAGTCCCAAGCGCCGCCACCGCCCGGCGCTCAAGCACCGGGCTACGTCGCACGCCCCATAAATGGGGCTTCGGAAAAAGCCGGATTTATCCGGCGCGCTGCGTAGCCTGGCGATTGATCGCCGGGCGGTGGGAGCATTCAGTCCTGCGCTCGCGGGAGTAAAACCCCCGCATTCCCTGGACAGGGTGCATGCAACTGAAAATCGCCATAGAGCCATTGTCCCAGCCGAGAGAGAGAACCTGGACGCGGCCTCACGACTCTTCGCGAGCGTGCACGTCACAATTTATGAGTTGCGCTCGCCTCGACGACGCGCCACTTCGAGCAGCACCCCGGGAAAATCCGACATCACGCCATCAACCCCCAACTCTAACAAGCGCAGCATCTCGTCGGCATCGTTGATCGTCCACACGTGCATCTCGCACCCCACCCCACGAGCCACTGCCAGGGTCTGTTCGGTGACTAACGACACGCCCTGAAACGCGGGCGGGATTTGCACCGCGTGTCCAGGTGGGCGGTAGTCCGTTAGCGCGCCCGTCGCCACTCGTTGAATAAAGTCGAACACTTCGCCATACGCGAAGCTGGTCGCGAAGTCCGGCGCGAGGTGCCGCACTCGTTGCAGCACCTGATCGTGTTCCGACGCCAGAATTACATCCGCCTCACGACCACACGCCCGCACCACCGCGATCACCTGTGCCTCAATCTCTGGCTCTTGCGGTTTGATCTCGACCGTGAATTTCACATCTGGACACTGTTGAAAGACCTCGGCGAGCGTCGGAATGGTCACGCCCGTCGCACGAAACGGGAAGGTCGCGCCACTGTCGGGAGAAAACTGATAGCCCGCGTCCCACTGTCGCAGTTGTGCCAGCGTCTGCCCCCGCACGGCCCCTGACCCGTTCGTCGTCCGCTCCAACGTATCGTCATGTATGACAACGACATGACCATCACGACTGACGCGCACATCCAGCTCGATATACTCAATCCCCAATGCCACCGCGCGGCGAAACGCGAAGAGGGTATTTTCCGGCGCTTCGCCACTCGCGCCGCGATGCGCGAACAACCGAGGCGTGGTCTTGGTGAAAAAGGGCTTCATGGGCACCTCTTGTAGCGTGGATTGTGGTTCAATGGGAGATGTCACGTATAATGGCGCGCCATGTGGACAGTGCTACGAGAAACGGTCGTCAAATGGTATGCGGATAACCCCGGACAACGGGGCGCGGCGTTGGCGTTCTACGCGCTCTTCGCCATTGCGCCTCTCCTCATTATCGCCGTCGCCATTTCCGGGTCCGTGTTTGGGATTCACGCCACCGAGAATCAAATCGTCTCCGCTCTGCGAGACATTGTCGGTGTCGAGGTCGCCGCGGCACTCCAAGCCACCATCCGCAGCGCTAGTCGCTCGCCAGCCGGTGGACTCTCCGCGGTCATTGGCCTGGTGACGCTACTGCTGGGAGCCATCGGCGTGTTGGGGGAATTACAAAACACCCTCAATGCGATCTGGCATGTTCAGCCTGAGCCCGGCCGCCAACTGCTGAGCTGGGTGCGAGGGCAACTCATCACCCTGCTGATGGTGTTGGGCGTCGGCTTCTTTTTGCTCTTGTCCCTCATCATCAGCATGGGAACCGTCACGCTCACGCAAGTCATCACCGCCCGCGCCCCGCGCACCGCCTCTTTTTTGCAGTGGACGGATATTTTCGTGTCCTTCGTGATGGTGACGTTGATGTTCGCCGCGACCTACAAAGTCGTGCCGGCGGTTCATATCGCGTGGCGCGATGTGTGGGTTGGCGCGGTCGTCACATCGGCGTTGTTCACCTTTGGCAAGTGGCTGATTGGTTGGTATCTCATCTACAGCAGTATCGGCTCGGCCTACGGCGCGGCGGGGTCGATCATTGTCATTTTGTTGTGGGTCTATTACTGCGCGCAGGTGTGTCTCTTTGGCGCGGAGTTTACCTGGGTTCATGCCCATCATTACGGGTCAGGCATCTCGCCCAAGAAAGGGGCGGTTGTTACCCCACACCAGTGAGCGCGTGTCCGTTCTCCGCGAATAAATTTGATCTCCTGGGCGGTAGATCAAGCGAGGGCAAAACACACTCACGAGCGATATCCGAACGACCGCAGGAACACGTCACGGGGCAATCGTGACACCAGCATACAGAACAAGTCAGACTCTTGGATGACGAGAACCGTATACTGCTCATACGTGTAGACCAGGTCACGACCAATCCGTAGGGCTCCCGGCGGTAAGGGGGGCAGCGCACCGCGTTGGCGCAGACAGACAATATCGGCCTCCGGGCCACGATAGATTGTGACTGCCGTCGGGTGTCCATTGAAACGAACAATATGTCCACCCCTGATCCGATAACCAAACGGGCGAAAATCCAGCACGTGCGTGGTGAAATCGAGTTGTCCTGAGTCGTTAAACGACTGTTCCAACTTTCGTGGATCACGCACGACATACGTAAACACGAATTGATCCGTTGTCGCCAACTCATATTGTTTCACCGCCGAGGCGAACAGATCAGGGGTCGTGGTCGGAAACCACCAAAAGGCGAGAATCAGAGCAGTCACCACCACGGCGGTAGCCAATCGGCGCGCAAAGAAAAACGAGAACAGACTCACTCGATGTGCGACCAATCGCTGTCGCCACGAGGGCAAAAGAGAAGATTCGCGCGTGAGGGCGTTGTGTAACTTCGCCATGACGCTTGGGGGCGGAGTGAGGAGGACTCGACGAGCAGCGAACGCAAGATGAAACTCCTGCTCCTCGGCGAACCGCTCGCGACAAGCGACACACGACTGGAGATGCGTGTGTACCGCTTGCATCTCCGTCGGGTTGAGGTGCCCATCGACGTGGGCAGCAACGAGATCTTGATACTCATCACACGTCATGATGTCCCTCGCTAGTTCCCTTTCTCGTCGGAACGACGTTCGCTGAAGTAGCCTTGCTTACGGGCATATGATGTCAGACGCTCGCGCAGAGCCTGCCGCGCACGAGAGAGACGGGACCGGACAGTTCCCAACGGGCAGGCCAAAACCACGGCGGCTTCTTCATAGCTCATCTCTCCAACATCAATGAGAAGGAGGATCACCCGATATTCTTCGGATAGCGCCAACAATGCCTCACGAATTTCGCTATCGAACGAGCGTGCCAACACGGTGGCACTGGGATCATCGCCCCACGAGTGTCCCCCTCCGCAAGAACCATGCGCATGCTCGTGGAACGCAAGGTCGGAATCCGTGGCGAGCTGTTCCTTGCGCTGGCTCAGGCGAGTGCGAAACGTATTATGCATGATGGTGAGCAGCCACGCCCGGCAGTTCGTCCCTGGAGTGAACTGATGAAAAAACCGAAAGGCACGCAAGTACGTTTCTTGAAAGAGATCCTCGGCATCTTCGCG